>JAPPLI010000003.1 GCA_028819495.1 Gammaproteobacteria bacterium
CCCGGCCAAGCAGGGTCAGGATAAGAGATCAGGATAAGAGGGGCGAGTAGTTACGCGTCACCTTACGAAAACTTAAGGCTTACCAAGGTTAGCAAATAAGAATGGCCCAGCATTACATATTTTTTATATTTCAACTAATTCTTGCACTATGAACTTATCGTTAAATGCTAAGCCTTTATCTTGCTTTTGCCGGTTACGGAATTTATATAAAAACTCCCTCGGGTCTGTGCAGCATGAATTTTTTTATCCAGAGTTTCGGGGAAGGTGATCATTTCGTTTAGAATTAAGGCAATATCCTCACCGTCCATCAAGACTGTATTCTTAATTGACGCACGTTCCAACATTAATAGTGCGCCTTCTGTAAAGCCGTTGATCGATATAAAAATTCCTCTACCATGCATATTGGATTCTTGCTTATGGCAGAATGCCATCAATGGTTCATCACTAAGTTGGCGTTCATGCCATTTGACTTCGATAGAATAGTTCTCTCCTTCATATTTTATAGTACCGTCAATTTGTGTGCCTTTGCGTTTAAATGCTTCGGTTACTTTCAATTTAAAGAACCTAGCCATTTTTACGAAAAATTTCTCCAACAAATACCCACGCTTTTGTGGTGTTTCGCTACCCATGGAAATTGATTGAAAGTCCTGTCGCATTTCTTCCAATGAGCTATGGCGCTGTTCACGGGCTGCGGCTTTTATCTTGTCATTTTCGGTGCGTTTACGTGCTCTATCGATATTTTTTTCTTTCGCCTGTTTTAGGGTCGTTATCTTCTTTTGTGCAGCTTCTAAATCTAATTTTTGCTGTTTCTTGAACCAATATTCATCAAAATGTGTCCAGTTTGCCAACGAATCTAACATCAGATTAAATTGCACGGTTCCATTATCTGGTAAGTCTCCTAGAGCATCAAAAACACTGTTAATCATATCCGCCCATGATAGCCCTCGCTCATTCCAACTATTAATCGTTTTTAATACATTGACTGGGCAACTATGCTCTTTAAAGAAAGTATAGATTTCTTTTTTTGGCCATAATAATGCCAAGATGCAATCCTTCATCTGTCGTTTTAGTGCGGGGGAAAATATTTTCATGGGCACCTCTAAAAATTAGAGGTGCCCGTGCAGCATAAGGATATGCTGCCATTTTTAATCACGTAAGTGATTGAAAATGAAGGAAACGGAAAATCGCACTTTTCCGTTTCCGTCTCTAAAAATGCCACGGATGGCATTTTTAGAGGTTCCTTCATGTTATTAACTATCTAAAATTACGTCATTAACGCAAAAACGTCGTTCCTCAAATTTTTAGATTACACTTCAAAATGTTCCAAGAAACTCATATGTCTTTATTTTTTAGAATGTATGAGATCTGATTTTAAATTTCTTACCTAATTATATCGAAAGAGGCATTCTTAGAATATATTATATCTTGATTTTTTCACATAACACAATTATATTGTTGTGTTAATGATTCCTCATTTAATAGATTTAGGTAGTGGATGTCCATGGCCAGTTTTACCCCCTGGGGTGCATAAGACAACTCTAGGTGAGATTGATTCTATATTTGCATATACGCCCCACCGCAAGAAATTATTTTTAGGCTTTTGTAATGCGTTATCGAATTTGAATGAAGCAGGGTGTAAATCGGTTTATCTAGATGGTAGTTATACTACCGGAAAGAACCATCCCGCGGATTTTGATGCATGTTGGGATCTTGATGGAGTAAACCTGGAGAAACTCGATCCTGTGTTATTAGACTTTTCGAATAATCGTAGTGAACAGAAGAAAAAGTACGGAGGAGAATTTTTTATTACTAGCACAATTGAAAAGTCTGGTATCACCTTTTTGGATTTTTTTCAGACTGACCGGTATACCGGTAATAGGAAGGGAATTTTGTTGCTGAGCTTGTATTAATCTACGGCTTGAATGAAGAAGAGGGTTTGAAATGATTACTAATGAACGGCAATTCAAGATCGCCAAAACCCAAATGGAAAAGTTCAAACTGTCAATCACCAATTTCGATCTTGAAAGACTTACAAGAAGTGGTACAGAGCGTCTTATTGCACAAGCGCAGTTAGATCAAATGCAGAGTGAATATGAGGTACTGCTTGAGCAAATTAAAGAATATGAGCGCCTATCTTCAGGCGAGCAGACAGAATTTGAAATGCAATCACTCCGAGATATACCAATCGCGCTCATTAAAGCCAGGATAGCAAATAACTGGACACAGAAACAGTTGGCTGATTTACTTGGGATTAAAGAACAACAAGTTCAACGTTATGAAGCTGAAATGTACCAGTCAGCAAATATTGCTACTTTATGTCGTACGGCTGAAGCGCTTGGTTTAGATATGCCTGATTTCGCTGTGATGTCATCAGATAATGACAGTTCAAAATTAGATCTTTACAAGAATTTCCCAATCGTTGAAATGTATAAAAGAGGATGGTTTGAGGACTTCTCTGGAACCATAAGAGAAGCGAGAAAATGTTCTAAAGAGTTAATTGAATGGATGTATGTCAAATCTGGTTATACAAATAATCAAATAGCATTACATCGTAAAAAAGTAAGAATGGACAGTCGTATTAATAAGGAAGCTTTAACTGCATGGCATATACGAATTCTCTGTTTAGCAAACAAACAAAGGATATCACAAACCTTTAATCCTAGTACCTTGTCGAAGGATTGGTTTCGAGAATTGGCGAAACTCAGTCGTTTCCAAGAGGGCCCTTTGCTTGCTAGGGATTGGTTGTTGGAGAGTGGGATTTATTTTGTAATCGAGCCTCACCTACCACAAACTTTTCTTGATGGTAGCGCGTTGAGGCATCCTAGTGGTGCTCCGGTAGTAGCATTGACTATACGTTATGACAGATTAGATAACTTTTGGTTTGTACTCTTTCATGAGCTGTCTCATATTCATCTTCATTTTCAATCTGAACAAGAAACGGATTTTTTTGATGACTCAGAAGTACAAGCAAATGATATCGAGTTGGAAGCAGATGACTATGCACTTAACGCGTTAGTGCCCCTGGAAATGTGGGATAACTGTATATCTAGGTTTAGCTTAAATACAGACACTGTTCTGACGGAAGCGGAACAATTCCAAATACATCCATCATTAATTGCAGGACGTATTCGTCATGAACGGCAAAACTTTACTGTGCTAAATGATGTGATTGGTTATGGTGAGGTTTCGCGTAGTTTCAAAGACTGGGTACTTTGATGATAGTAACGAACTATATATAGGTTTTCGATGTGTATGTGCCTATATTGAAATGGCGTCAAGGGGAATATTTGGCATTGGAGCGGTTGCCTAGAGATGTTAAAAATTACGTATTGCCACTGATTGAAGTGCCGCCATTGGAATGGGATTTCGAAGAAGGTAAATACGCGAAGGACATTGATGAACATTTGGAACGATTTATAAGCAGATTGATTAAGAAATGGGGGAAGAGAAAAGCTTTTGTTGATCTTCACCTGATTGATCCCTCTTTCCGAATGACCGACGGTACGCATCCAATGAAGTACGTCGTAACAGAGGTACATAAACATAAGCTTGATCTGATACCGGTAACAGGTTTAAGCAGGGATATAGACTACCAAAGTGCCATTAGGAGCGGTCTCACTCAACCTAGTAAGGGTGTCTGTTTACGGTTATCGATTAATGATTTACTCAAGTTAACAAAAATGAATAACTTGGATGCGTTTATACGTTATTTTTCACTGGGTATTAATGAACTGGATTTAGTCCTTGATTTAGAAGCACCCGATTTTAATCCTGTCGAACAGTTTGCAAGACTATTACGTGATCAGCTCCGAAACTTGCCGCAGATAAAGGATGTTCGGAGTTTCACAATCGCCGGGTCTGCTTTTCCCAATTCGATGGGCCAGTTAAGTCTTGGTATTCAAACTATTGAGCGGGCAGAGTGGAATTTATTTAGACAATATTGTAATCAGTTGACAGCAACTGAAAGAAGGCCCCAATTTGGTGACTACGCCATTTCTCATCCTATCTTGCCACAATTAGATATGCGATTAATAAAGCCAGCTGCAAGTCTAAGGTATACGATAGATGATGGTTGGTATATTCACAAAGGAATAAATGTACGAGATAATGGTCTTTCCCAGTACCAAAGTATTTGTTCTAAATTAGTAAAATCGCAACATTACCTAGGCGAAAGTTATTCGCCGGGTGATAAATACATCAAAGAGTGTAGTGAAGGAACTGCTACCACAGGAAATTTATCGGTGTGGCGATGGGTAGGAACAAATCATCACATTACAAAGGTGATACATGACAACGCCAACCTTGGCGTTCTTTGAGCTTGTAACTTATAGTTGACTGAAGCTCCTCTATTGTAAACAAATCAATTATGGCCTTATAAAGAATCTTTTTTGGCTTCTTAAGTAAGATGCCAGTAAATCCTGCTGCTTCTAGTATTTCAACTGCTTCATCTCTCCATAAGAGAGTCGATAGCGCGTATGGGTCGATAAGAGGATTATTGTGTGCCTTCCTGAATTTATGAAAACACGTTCCTCCACGCGGCCCCCTGGTCGCAACAACAATACCCCACCAATCAGAGACGAGAGCAAGCGCCCTTTCTAAGTGTTTTTTTGTGATAACTAGCGAAAGTTGATTGAAGACAGAATTATAGAGTTTCATTTGGGAGGATAAGCGGTTCAGGTCATCTGTATCAGATTTTATTTCAATACCACTTAACTTACCGTTTATCACAGCAATATCGATTCTCGACTTACCATGATAGATTCCTAATTCGTCAACTACGAGCGCATTATTATTTTGATGGTAATACCGAATCAACTTCTTATGTACAGCACAACGTATATCATTTTCATTCATAAGTATTAATAGGCTTAGATTTATCGCGTTTGTAACCTCGGCATCAAATGCTCGGCAAAGAGCTGTTGTGTCCGCATTGCCTGTTCCCGTTTCAGCCCGCCGTAATGGCTGATGATAATCATCTCGTCATACTGGAAATCCCGGTACAACTCCTCCAGTTTTGCCCCTACGGAATCCGGCGTCCCGACGCAGACAATGTCATTTTCAATCAGTTCATCGTATTCCATCCTGCCGATGCTCGGCATGTAATCCATGGTGTAGAACTTGTAGCCGGCATCGATCAGGCGTTCCCGTTCGGCATCGTTTGACGGCATGATCGTCAACTGGGGCGCGACATTGTAACGGACGAAGTTCACTGCGGCTTCCCTGGCTTCAGCATGGGCCGCCGCCTCATCCTCGTGCAGGTAAATCGCCTTGATGAATCCCACACTGGGCGTGGTGCCTGCCGAGGCACAGGCATCACGGTACACGTTCACTGCGTCCTTGAAAGCGATACTGGGGGCCGGACCGCCGACGACGATGCCCCATTCCTTTTGCGCGGCCATGGTAAACCACTTGGCGCTGGTGCCCACCTGGTAAACTTTGGGGTAGGGCTTCTGCACGGGTTTCGGCACGACACTGACGTCCTTGACGTTGAAATACTTGCCGGCGTAGGAAAAGCGTTCCTCGGTCCAGGCCTTTTGCAGTATTTCCAGGCTTTCGACATAGCGTCCCATGCTCTCTTCCATGGGCACGTCAGCCGGACCGCATAACCAGGGATGGCCGCGCCCCACTCCGCACTCGATGCGCCCCCCGGTCAATATGTCCACCATCGCAATCTCCCCGGCCAGGACCATGGGATTATGCAATGGCAGGGTATGGCACAGGGCGCGAAAGCGCAGGTTTTCGGTGCGCGCAGCCAGGTGGGTGAATACGGCAAGGGGGTTCGGATTTATCGCAAACTGTTCATAAAACGGGTGTTCCAGCGTGGTAAAGACATGGAAACCGGTCTGGTCCGCGTGCAGCCCGAGGGCAATAACATCTTCGATCAACGCCGAATGATCATGTCCGGGAGGGCACTGGAATTCGACGTAGGTGCCAAAACGTACGGATTTGGTCATAATGGTTTTTAGTTGTTAGTAATCAGGCACGAAAAGCGATTATACTATACTGATAAAAATAAGAGCTTAGGAGGTGGATATGAGTGCAGTCGTGACCGAAGCGCGCCGCTGGGCCAAAACCTATCCCTGGCTGGGTGAGGATCCCGTTCCGACCGAACCCTGCATTTCGGAGGATATCTATCACAAGGAGGTGGAGAAGGTGTTCAAAAAGGTCTGGTTGCACGTGGGCCGGGACAATGAATTGCCGGAACCGGGCTCCTACAAACTCAAACGGTTGGACTTTGCCAGTACCACCGTGCTGCTGATCCGGGGAAGGGACGGCGTTATCCGGGCATTCCATAACACCTGCTCCCACAGAGGGAACACTGTCGTCGTGCCGGAAGGGGACTGGGACAACTTCGGGCAGAAAGCTGCCTTCTCATGCCGCTTCCATGCCTGGACCTACAATGACAAGGGTGAACTGATCGGCGCCCAGGAGGAAACCGGCATGCCGCCCTGTTTCCGCAAATCGGAGAATGGTCTGACGCCGATCAATTGCGATACCTGGGAAGGTTTCATCTTCATCAACCTGGATGATAACCCTTCCGTTGGGCTGCATGAATACCTGGGGGAGATGGGCAATCATTTTTCGGGCTTCCCTTACAGTGAGATCACCCACAATTTTACCTATTACACTTACCTCAACTGCAATTGGAAAGTGGGCCTGGACGCCTTTGCAGAGGCCTATCATGTGAATACCATCCATGCAGGCTCGTTCCCCGGCACATTCTCAACCGGCCTGCAGATGATCAAACTGCTGGGCGACCACCGTACCACCGCAGTCTGCTTCAACCCGCCCAAGGACGCGCCACCGGTGGCTGTCCTGGCCCAGGCCAAAGCCAGGGGGTCGCTGGTAAACAACGTGAGAGAAACCATACTCCCGCCCACGCTGAACGATGAAAACCGCGATGATTACGCGTTTGAACTGAGTGTTTTCTTTCCGAACTGGTTGCTGCACGTATCGGAGGGCATCTGGTTCACTCACCAGTTCTGGCCCATCGGCTACGACCGGTGCCTCTGGGAAGGGAAGTATTACGTCATGGAGCCGACCACCAACAGTGAGAAGTGGGCGCTGGAACACGCCATGGTGGTGCAACGCAATGCCTGGCTTGAGGACACTGCGACCATGGAAGGAACGTTCTTCGCGCTGAATTCCGGCAGCAAGAAACACATGAACCTGCATGATGAGGAGATCCTGGTCAGGCACGGCTATCATGTGCTGGAGAAATACCTGAACAAGGAAAACCCTTGATGAAACTGCTACCGCAAGGGTTTGAAGAACTGGAAACCTGGGCAGGCGCATGGGGCATGCCCACCCAGAACACGCGCTGGGATAAACGTCTTGCCTCGACCCGGGAAGAACTGATTACCTTCTATAATGCTGTCCTGCCCCACCTGGAACGCATCCTGGATCACGTAGATCAGTACCCCTTGGGTGAACTGCCGGAACAGTCTGCAAGATTGTTTGACCTGGCGCTGATGCACGCTGAAATAGCGCCCAACGTCGAATTGTATGACGGCGACCCGAACGTGCCTCACAGCTATGAGGAAAAACGTTTTATTGCCGTGCATGGCAATGACAGGCATTAATCATGACCCACGACCTTGAGCAACAGGTTGCCCGCCTGACTGCGGCCGAAAACATCAGGAACGTCATTGCGAGATATGCAAAGGCCGGGGATGATCAAAACAACCCGGACGAGATGCGCAAACTGCTAATTGAGGATGCAGTCTGGGAAGCAAAAGGCTTCGGCAAATTCGAAGGCAGGGATCTGATTGCGGAAAAGCTGGCGGATATCGGCCGCGAAATGATCGTCTGGTCGCTTCACTTCCCGGTCTCGCCCATTATCGATATTGCGGAAGATCTTGCAACCGCCCACGCCTTCTGGTGGTTGTGGGAACTGACGACCATGCGCGGGGATGAAGGCGCGGAAGAAAGCAACTGGCTGGCCGCTACCTACGAATGTGATTTCATCCATGCCGCAGATGGCTGGAGGATCAAACACCTGGTACTTGATGTGAAAAAAGTCGTTCCCTACCAGGACGTACCCAGTGAGATAGCACCTTGACATTATTGAGGAGGTTCACTCATGGCCGTAAAAGCTGACGAATACATCCGTATCGATCGAAGCCTGCAACTGGGCGAGGAACCGGAAACGGGACACAACCGCTGGCACCCGGATATCAAGCCGGTTGCGGAGGTCGATCCGGGCCAGGTTATCGGCATGGAAACCAGGGATGCCTTTGACGGGCAGTTGAACCCTGAAACCACGGCAGAGGAACTCGCCCGCGCCAACCTGAACCTGGTGCACCCCCTGACCGGTCCTGTCTACGTTAACGGCGCCGAACCCGGTGATATCCTGGAGATTAAAGTCCATGAAGTAGCGCCGCAACCGTTCGGTTTTACCGTGCAGTTTCCGGGCTTCGGTTTCCTGCGCGACGTGTTTACCGAACCCTTTATCATCCGTTGGAAGATCGCTGACGGCTTCGCTGTTTCCGCGGACCTGCCCGGTGTGAAAATCCCCGGCGCGCCTTTCATGGGCGTAATGGGCAATGCGCCGTCCCATGAATTGATGGAGGAGATCAACAAGCGGGAAGCCGACTTGCAGGCCCGCGGCGGCATGGTGCTGCTGCCCGACACGGCCGACGCTGTCCCCCGGGAACCAGGGATAGCCGCCAAGGCAGTGCGCACTGTTGCCCCCCATGAAACCGGCGGCAACGTGGATATCAAGCAGTTGACTGCCGGTACCACCGTGCGCCTGCCCGTATATGCACCTGGAGCCTTGTTCTCGGTGGGCGACTCCCATTTTGCCCAGGGAGACAATGAAAGCTGCGGCACCGCGGTGGAGATGAGCGCGACATTTTATGGTTCG
Source organism: Gammaproteobacteria bacterium (assembly GCA_028819495.1). Classification (GTDB taxonomy): domain Bacteria; phylum Pseudomonadota; class Gammaproteobacteria; order Eutrophobiales; family Eutrophobiaceae; genus JAAXHV01. Next base: position 8,867 of record JAPPLI010000003.1, read on the forward strand.
TTCAGCCTGTTGAAGGGGGAAGCGGCCAGGCGCAACATCCAGGATATGCAGTTCTACCGTGATGATTATTTTACCGCGCCGGAAATGGCCGTCCCGCAACGATTTTTCGCGACGACCGGCCAGTCCTGCCGCAAGGACGGCGTGGCGGAAGCGGAGGACACCACCCTGGCGGCGCGCAATGCCTTGCTCAACATGATTGAACACCTGGTGAGTGAGCGGGGTTATACCGAACAGCAGGCTTATGCGATATGCAGCGTCGCGGTGGACCTGAGGATTTCGGAAATGGTGGACGTGCCCAATTTCGTCGTCTCCGCATTCCTGCCGCTGGATATCTTTACTGAGTGATCGGCATGGCAGCGCCGGCTGAACAATTGAAACAGGCGATGCCGTACACCACCCGCTATCCCGAACTGGGTACGGGACCGCTGGACGTCAGGCCGCTGATCGACCCGGAGTTGTTCGAACTGGAGCGGGAGCGGATCTTCAAACAGGCCTGGTTGTACGTCGCCCGGGCCGAGGAACTGGCCGAACCGGGCGACTACAAGCTGCGCCGCCTGGACGTGGCCAATACCTCGGTGATCATCGTCCGGGACAGGAACGGCGAAGTGCACGCATTCCACAATATCTGTACCCATCGCGGCAACAAGCTCATCCCGGAGCAGGAGGCGCAGTCACTGGGGCATACCGCTACCCATACCCTGACCTGCCGGTTTCATGCCTGGACCTTCAATACGGACGGGACCTTGCGCGGGGTTGCGCGCCAGGAGAGTTTCGCCGACCTGGATAAATCCTGCCTGGGCCTCAAACGTATCCACTGCGCCGAGTGGGAGGGTTTCATATTCATCAATCTTGCCGGACAACCGAGGCAAAGCCTGGTCGAATACCTGGACGGCGTGGCGGATCACTACGCCGGCTATCCTTATAGCGAGGCGACGTTGCGGTTCCGTTACTCGACCGTCCTCAACTGTAACTGGAAAGTCTCCCTGTATGCCTTTTCCGAGGGCTATCATGTCCCCACCATTCACCAGGGCACGTTTCCCAGCCTGGCCACGCTGGAACATACGGAATTCAGGTGTTTCGGGCCGCACAGCACCTCCGGCCTGTACGTGCCGCCGGTGCCGGGGCTGGAGCCGACACCCGTGACGGCAAATCTCGGGGGCCGGCTGAGAGCGTCAAGCAGGCACCGCCCCCACCTTGAACTGCTGCCTGAAAACATCAACCCGGACAACAGGCAGGATTTCCAGTTTGAATTCTCCGTGTTCTTCCCCAATTCAGTGGTACACCTGTGCGCCGGGAACGGTTACCCGGGCATGGCGATCTTTCATCACCAGTTCTGGCCCATCGCGGTGGACAAGACCCTGTGGGAAGGCACGAATTATTTCAGACCGCCGGAAACCGTCAGCGAACGCATTGCAATAGCCCATACCAACGCCCTGCACCGCAACGCCTGGCTGGAAGACACCTCGACCATGGAGCAGACCTACCAGGCCTTGAGTTCCGGCGTGCTGGATGAAATGGTATTGATGGACGAGGAGTTGATGATCAGGAACACCCATAAACACTGGCATGACTACATGGGTATCTGACCATCATGGCCCTGCTGCCTGAACAGTTTTCGCAACTGGAGTCCCTGGCCGGGACCTGGGCGCTGCCCACCGAACTGCAGCGTTCGGAGCGGCGCTGGGCTGCCGGCCCGGACGACTTCCAGCGCTTTTACGAGGCGATGCTGCCGGCGCTGGACCAGGTGCTGGATTACCTTGACCGGTATGAACCGGGCAACATACCGGAACCGGCGTTACCCCTTTACCGCCTGGCGCTGGCCTTTGCCGAAGCGGCGCCCCATAACGAGTTGTACGACTGCAGCAATACGGTCCCGAACAGTTTCGACGCGCGCCGCTTCGTGGCCGCGCACGGGGAAATTACGGATCGCTGAAGCTCGGAACCGCCTCCTTCCGGATGGTTCCATTGCCGCCGGGACCGGGGAGGAGCCCCCCCGGCCCCGGTAACACTGCTTGTTGACAGCCTTACTGGCTGAAATGTTCTGCTATGGTGGAAAGCCCGCCGTCGTAGACACCGGTGATGACTCCCACGGCCTCGTCATCCGTTGCGCCTTCGGCCATGAACGTGGAAGACCAGTTGATGGTGGCGCTTACCGCGTCGCCTTCGGCCTGGAAGGTGGAACTGTAATCCTTGACCGGCAACGGTCCCTCGATGATTGTATAGGAGTATCCTGTAGCCGTTTCACCATCGTGTCTCTCCTTGATCTGCGCGCCGTCGCCCAGGGTGAGTATACGGTATGTAGCGCCGTCTTCTTCTGAAATTTCACAGGTTTCAACAGCGGGATGCCAGACACTGATGGCGCAGAAATCGCCGGCGTAATCCCAGACACTTTCGAGGCTGGAGTCGATCTGTAAGGATTTGTTGACCTCGAGGGTACCCGGCGCCTCGGTGCCGCAACCCGATAGAATCAATATCATCGGCGCTAAAATGATAGCGAATTTTTTCATGACAAGCTCCTTTAACGTTATGGATTTGAGATAATTCCCCAAGCAGGCATTATAAGCCTGTAAAATGAAAATTCATACGGGAATTTTCCCCGAATCCAGCCGGAATTATGACATCGGAGTTACATCGCCTGAGTCTCGTTGAAGCCGCCAGGGGCATTGCCTCGGGCCGGTTTACCTCGCTGGAACTGGTAATGGCCTGTCTGGAACGTATCCATGCACGGGAAGAACAGGTCGGTGCCTGGGCCTGGTTGGACCCGGACCAGGCGCTGGCACAGGCCCGAGCCTGTGATCCGCGTTCTGCAACAACTCCCATGCACGGTGTGCCCGTAGGCGTCAAGGACATCATTGATACGGCAGACATGCCCACCTGCTACGGGTCGCAGATATATGCGGGGCATTATCCGGATGAGGATGCGGAATGCATCCGCCTGCTGCGACAGGCCGGGGCGGTGATCATGGGCAAGACGGTCACCACCGAGTTTGCCTTTTACGCGCCGGGCAAAACCGCCAACCCCCACAACCTCGAACACACGCCGGGCGGGTCGTCCAGCGGTTCCGCGGCGGCAGTGGCCGATTTTCACGTGCCGCTTGCCCTGGGGACGCAGACCTCGGGCTCCATTATCCGTCCCGCGAGTTTTAACGGTGTTTTCGGCTGCAAGCCTACGTATAACTCTTATTCACTCGACGGCATTCAACCCCTGGCGCCGGATCTCGATACCCTAGGCGCATTCAGCCGTTCTCCCGCGGATATTGCCCTGTTGCACGGTGTGCTGGCGGGCAGGCAGATTCAGGCGCCGGAAACAGTACGGCCGGCCACCGTCGCCCTGGTCTGCACCCCCGCCTGGGACGACGCCGATGCGCAGGTGCAGGAAAACGTTCTCGGTTTCGCCGACCGGTTAAAACAGGAGGGCATTGACGTCATCGAACCGGATGAAAAGCTGCTGAACGGCCTGATGGAAGTGCAGCAGGCATACCTGGCCCGGGGGGCCGCCACCTCGCTGGGACACATCACGGACCGTTACCCGGACCAGGTTCGCCCGCAAACCAGGGACCTGGTTGCCGAAGGCCGCCGGGTGGGTGATTCGTTCAATGCAAGACTGCAGGACGCACTGGCCAGGGGAGAACGGTTCCTCTCCGAAGTCTTTTGCCGGGCGGACCTGGTAATCACCCCAAGCGCGCCGGGAGAAGCGCCGGCCGGCCTGCACAATACCGGCAATCCCATGTTCAACCGCATCTGGACTTTTTTGCAGACCCCGTGTATGAATCTGCCATTGACCAGGGGTGCAAACGGATTGCCCATCGGCATGCAACTGGTCTGCAATAAACAGCAGGATGAACGGTTATTTGCCTATTCTGAATACCTGAAAAACTTAACCGATTACGCTATTGAACAACCCTGACGGAGTGTGTAGATGACAACCTTGACGACCAAAGACGTTCCCATGAGCCAGGCGCAGAGGCAGTGGTATGAGGCTGCCTGCAGTAAGATTGACCTGGAGCGTCTGAAACAGCTGATTTTCGACCTGACCGCCAAGCACAGTCCCACCGGCGCCGAGCGGGAGGCCTGTGAGTTCATGGCCGATTATCTGAACAGTGTGGGTATCAAGGCGCATTATCAGCCCATCACGGATATTTCGGGCAACTGCTACGGCCGGGTAAAGGGATCGGGTGGCGGCCCCACAATGATGCTGTATGCACCCATCGACACGCTGCTGGAAGGGGACCCGGAACAGGACTTACCTCATGCCGGCCCGGTACACCGGGCCGACATGCGTCCTGAACCCTATATCGATGGCGATCTGGTCATCGGCCTGGGCGCCTCCAACCCCAAATCCATGGTCGCCCTGTTAACCGAGGCACTGACCTGCGTGGTGGAAACGGACGTGGAGTTGAAAGGCGATGTGGTCATTGCCACTGCCGGCGGGGGAATGCCCTGGATAGTGCCGGAGCGCAACCATGCCGGCATCAGCACCGGCGTCAACCACCTGTTGTCCCACGGCGTGACCGCGGATTTCGGCGTGATCTGCAAACCCTGGGATGATATATATTACGAACATCCGGGCATGGTCTGGTTCAAGGTAACCGTGTGGGGGAACATGGGCTATGCCGGGATTCCCCGTGGGATACCGGGTTTCCGCAGTTCGATCATTCCCGCGGCAAAAGTCATCCTGGACCTGGAGGAATGGCTGATAGAGTATCCGGACAAACACACCAGCGACCAGGTGAAACCGCAAGGCTGGATCTCCGCGCTGCGCTGCGGCTGGCCGGATAAACCCGCGTTTCCCGGCGCGGCAACTGAAATCTGGCTGGATGTACGTACCAGTCCCCTGCAGAAGGCGGCCCAGGTCGAGCGGGAATTCGACCAGGTCATGAATGCCATCCTGGCCAGGCACGATGATGTGGAGGCGGAATGGGAGACCGTCGTGACCTGTGACGCATCAGCCACCGACCCGGACCACTGGGTGGTGCAGTCGGCTTTGCGGGCCTGGAAGGAAGTGCATGGCGAGCCGTATCCAGGCGCTCCTCACATGGCAGGACAGACTGACGCCGCAACCATTAACCGCACCGGGTTCCCCCTGGTGCGTATAGGCTATGCCTGGCTGGGCGAGAGCGATATGCCGGCAGAGTTTACCGAGGGTCTGGGCGGCATGGGCGTTATCCGTGTACCCGATTTGGAGATCTCCGTAAAGGAAGCGATCTATACTGTTATTGATTCCTGCACCCGTACCCGTGAGGAGGTCGGGTTGACGGATTGAGAAAACTTCTGCGGAGGATACACATGCCATTAACTGACCTGCACCACGTGGCGTTGAGAACAAAGGATCTTACGGCCAGCGAGCAGTTCTATATCAAAGTGCTCGGCATGGAAAAAGTGGACCGGCCGGATTTTGATTTCCCCGGCGCCTGGTTACAGATGGGAGAGACCATGTTTCACTTGATGGCCGGCTATGCCGCACTCGGCCCCGACGGCGAGATTTCCCGCGGCAGCGGCGCGGTCGATCACCTGGCGATTCAGGCACAGGGTTTTGATGAAATGCGCGAGAAGTTCGAAGTCTCGGGAGTCGAGTACAAGGAAAACGACATTCGGGATTTCGGCATCTGGCAACTGTTCGTCAACGACCCGGACGGCGTCATCATTGAACTGAACTTTCAGCGCGCCGATGAACCAGCGGGGTCGAAGGGTCCCGGACGGGCAACACTGAGCAAGACGACCTGACCCTATTAGTCGGGAGTCCGACTCGTCATTCCTGCGAATGCAGGAATCCAGTCAAACAAATGACTCCTTATAAAGTGCGCTGCG
>JAPPLI010000007.1:0-12048 GCA_028819495.1 Gammaproteobacteria bacterium
CGCGCTTCGGCCAGAGAAGCGCCGAGATCGAATTTTTCGACATTCCCAACCCGCTGATACCGGACAAATAGATGCCCGCAATATATCTGGCCGAAAGCGGACGAAAATCAAACCTCCCGCCTTTCCAGCCAGGCCTTCTTGGGAAACGCGGCATAGCCTGCGACCCGGTGGCGCACGTCACAATCGGTTTCGATTTCAGGCCGGGGCGCCAGGTCCCACAGCCACTCCTGCCCCCCATCGGGCAAAGTAACACCCCATAAGGATTCTTCCCGGCGCAGAATGTCATCCCCATTGCAGTAGAGGCGTTCCAGGTCGGACATCAGACACACGTTGCCGTCGAATGATGCCAGCCAGTCCAGGTGATTGATAACCAGTCGGCGGGAAAATGCCTTTGTCTGTTCAGGCGCTGCCTGATCTTTTTGCCGGGACACGTAGCGAACCGGTGACAATGGAAGCTGCGACAGGATATTTGCCGATATAACCAGGTCATAACCGTCTTCAAGAAAGAAATCCGGTTTATAATCCGGCGGCTCCAGCGCCTGCCCGCTGTGCGCCGTGGCGTGCACCTGCCTGACGACCCCGGTAACGTCCAGACACTCAAGCCGCACGTTGGGGTAGCGCCTGAGCGCCGAACGAACCCGCCAGAGGTGTAGAATGTCCACGAGGACGACCTCTTGAAAGCGCCAGCTCAGTTCGGCAACCGGAACATCGAAAAGAGGTCCTGAACCGAGTATCAGTGCCTTGTCAGCACGGTTGCAATACTCAGCGGCTTCAATAATCAAAGCCCGGCTACGCATTACGTGAGGCTGCCAGGCCACCCGGCAACGGTGCCCCCGGGCATCAAGCTCTCTCATTCCCTGGACATATCCCATGTCTTTCAAATGGCGCGGAACAGGAGTCGCCAGATACCTGATAAAATCCCACATCAAACTGAATGGCAGAAGAGGACGGTATTCACATTATCTGCTTGCCGGCGACACCACGTGAAAACCAGGAGTACAGGGCCGGGATAACCAGCAGAGTCAACAGGGTGCTGGACGCCAGGCCGCCTACAACAACCGTTGCCAGCGGACGCTGGATCTCCGAACCGACACCGGTGGCAAGCAGTAACGGAGTCAGTCCCAGCGCGGTGGTCAATGCGGTCATCAGCACCGGCCTGAGGCGAGAGTTGGCGCCTTCCTCAATCGCTTGCATAAGATCAGCGCTATCGAGCACACGCCGGTTGATGGACGTGACCATCACTACCCCGTTCAGCACCGCCACGCCGAACAGGGCGATAAAACCAATCGAACTGGGTACCGATAGATACTGTCCTGACAACCATAACGCGACAATCCCTCCGATTAAGGCCAACGGCACATTGGTCATTATCAACGCGGCCTGACCTGACGAACCGAAGGCAAGGTATAGCAGCAGGAAGATCAACGCCAGGGAGATGGGTACGACTATCATCAAACGCGCCTGTGCCCGCAACTGGTTTTCGTACTGGCCACCGAAGACCACACTGTATCCGGCAGGCAGGTCAATATCACTGCTTATACGTTGCTCGAGCTCCCTGACCAGCCCGCCCATATCGCGCCCTTCCACGTTGGCTTGAATAACCACCCGGCGCTGTACGTTATCGCGGCGAATCTGCGGCGGACCGGCTTCAATCTCAACATTCGCCACCTCACCCAGACGCACCCATGCGCCGTTTGGTGATTGAATCAATAAATCACGAATGGCGTCTGCGTTACTACGCACGGATTCTTCCAGCCTGACATAGATATCGTAACGCTCATTGCCACTGATAACCTGACCCGCAGATACGCCACCAATCCCGTCCGCAACCAGTGATATGATCTCTTCCACCGCCATGCCGTAACGCGCCAATGCTTCCCGGTCAGGGCGGATCACAAGTTGGGCCTCACCGGCAATCTGCTCCATGGACACATCCCGCGCGCCGTCTATGTGCTTGACCAGAGCTTCGATCTCCTGACCCTTGCTCGCCAGCACGTTCAGGTCGGGGCCAAATAACTTGATTGCGAGTTGAGCTTTAACGCCGGACAGCAATTCGTCAACTCGTGTGGCAATCGGTTGTGAAAAGGAGAACAACAACCCCGGATGCACGGCCAGTTTTTCTTCCATCAGGGCTTGCAGTTCATAGCGATCAGCGGCGGACGTCCACTCCGCCACCGGCTTCAAGCCTACATAGGTTTCGATATTGGAAACCGGCTCCGGGTCGCCGCCAAGCTCGGCGCGGCCAACGAGACTCAGGGCGTAGGTAACTTCAGGAAACTCCATGAGAATCGTCTGCAGTTTCGGCGCAAGCGCAACGGATGTCTGCAAACTCGATGACGGCGCCAGGGTGGTGCGGATATTCAAGGTACCCTCTTCCAGTTCCGGCACGAACTCAGTACCCAGGCGCGCCGCGACTGCCATGGACAGGCCGAACAAAACCAGGGCCGAAATGACGACACTACGGCGATGGCTGAGAGCCATGCGCAATACTTTGCGATAAACCCATTCGATGGGCAGTAGTATCCGGCTTTTACGATAGCGCGGCGCCTGCCTGAAGGAAAAGCTTGCCAGCGCGGGGATTACTACCAGCGCAACCAGCAATGAGGCCAGCATCGCCACGACGATGGAAACGGCCATGGGCTGGAATAACTTGCTCTCAACACCTTCCAGGGTCAGCAGGGGAGCAAACACGACGACAATGATCATCACCGCAAAGAAGACCGGTTTCGCTACTTCGCGGGTGGCCTCCCGGATACGCAAGGCAGTTTCTCCGTCTTGATGTCTCTCCGCGGGGAGAACAGTGTTGTCAGCGCTGTCTTCGGGCGCAGGTCCATGCCGGCTCAGGTGAGAAAAAATATTTTCCATTACCACTACAGTACCGTCCACCATCATGCCGATGGCGATCGCCAACCCTCCCAACGACATCAGGTTGGCCGAAATTCCCCATTGGGCCATCGCGGTCAGCGCCAGGCCGATCGACAACGGTATGGACAGCAGCACCAGCAAGGTTGCGCGCAGGTTCATCAGAAACAGCAACAGGATGATGATGATCAGGACAAATGCCTGCAACAGGGCCCGGGTAACCGTGGTTACGGCTTTATTGATCAGGTCGGCCTGGTCATAGTAGGGCTGCAAGGTGACGCCGTCAGGCAGGGCCTGTGCGATCAGGGGCAGCCGCTCATAGATACCCTGGATAGTGGCATTGGTATTGGCCCCCATGCGCTTCAAAACGATGCCTGCCACCACTTCACCCCGCGCTTGCGGCTTGCCTGAAGCTGTGCGGCCCGTCATGGTAACTGCGCCCTGACGGATCTCACCGCCCAGTTCCAGCCCGGCCACGTCCTTCACCCTGACCACGACGCCATCGGCTACTTTAACGGGGATGTTGCCCAGGTCCGTCAGTCCGTCGGCGCCGCTGCGTATCCAGCCGACCGCGCGCAAAACCAGTTGTTCGGCGCCGCGCTCCACGTACCAGCCACCGGCATTGCGGTTGTTGGCTTCAATCGCTTCAATAACCTGGCTGATCGAGAGCCGGTAACCGAGCATTTTAGCCGGGTCCAACTGCACCTGGTACTGCAGCACTTCGCCACCGAACGACAATACATCCGTCACCCCATCCACCGGCAGCAACAACAGCTTGACCACCCAGTCATTCAGGCTGCGTAGCTGCATCGTATCAAGGTTGCTGTCCGCGTCAGCCAGCAATACATACTGGAATACCATTCCCAGACCGGACGTGTTGATTCCCATTTCGGGTGTGCCGGCAACGTCGGGTATATTTTCCCGGGCAGCCTGCAGTTGCTCAAAGACAAGCTGCCGGGCAAAGTAGATATCTGTGCCCTCCTTGAAGACTACCGAAATAATCGAGAGCCCGGTTTTGGAGATTGAGCGGACTTCCTCAACATCGGGCAACGAGTACATCACCGCCTCGATAGGATAAGTCACCAGTTGTTCAACTTCCTCGGCGGCAAGCCCCGGCGTTTCGGTATTCACCTGTACCTGGATATTGGTAACGTCCGGAAAAGCGTCCAGGTTCAACTTGCTTAATGACATGACCGAACCTGCCAGGGCAACGATCAGGCCCAATGCCACCAGCAGGCGGTTCCTGACCGCCCAATCCACCATCGAATTCAACATGGTATCTTGTCTCTCTGCGGGCTAATGGCTATGGATGTCGAAGCCGCTTTTAGCGAGTTCGGCCGCCAGGTAAAAAGCGCCTTCAGTGACTACCTGGGTGCCTTCTGCAATCCCTGAAATGGGGATTTTTCCTCCATGCGCCGCGCCCCGGAATACGCGGGTCTGTTTGAAATGGCCGGGTTCCAGTTCGATAAAAACCGTCCAGTTACCTTCGCCGTCCTGCATCAGTGCTGATTCGGACACAACCAACGCAGGCTCTGTGCCGGCGGCTTGCAGGGCAATGCTTACCTGCACATATTCACCGGGGTGATGGGGTTCGTCGCCCGGATCCAGGGCGATGCGCACCGAAATCGTACGCGTCTGCTCGTCGAGCATATGGTGCTGCTGGATAACCGTCCCGCCATGCCAGTCCCCACTTATATTGATCTCTGCCGGCATTCCGATCTCTATATTTTCGGCCTGAAGCGGGGACAGGTTCGCTTCCACCCAGAGCTGACCTTCATCGGCGATCAGGAACAGGCTTTGACCTGCTTCAATATGCTGGCCGACGCGAAAATCATCGTTCACCACCGTACCGGAGACCGGAGCATTAAGCTCAAACTCCCCGAGCGCACCTTTCATTTCGCGTCCGGCGATTGCATCAATCTGCCTGTCATCCAGACCGTAGGCGCTCAATTTAAGCCTGGCCTGCTCATAGGCGACCTCAGCTTCGATGTAGCGTTTGGCGCTCACCGCTGCCTTACCCAGGGCGCGCACCCGTTGCCACTCGGTTGACTTTATCATCAGCTCACCCTGGGCGGCGGCCACCTCGATACTGGCCAGTGTGACCAGGGGTCTCCCTGTCTCCACCTCATCGCCGAGCCGGGCGTGCCGCCTGATAACCACGGCGTCGATCAGGGACGTCACCTCGGCGCTGCGGTATTGGTTGAGCTGGATCTCGCCCGGCGCTGAAATGAATTCAGGAAGTAATTCCGGCGTCAATGCAGTGACTTGAATCCCCGCGGCCCGGATTGACGCGGCGGAAAGTTCGACGACACCCGCTGCAGATTCTGCTGCATGGTCCGCGTCACCATGTGCGACCTCTGCATGGCCTTCATGATCGTCATCGTGGTCTTCCTCAGTGGCAATTACGTGGTCTTCATCATCATCGTGGTTCTCTCCGGCTGTGATGACATGGTCTTCATGATCATCATCGTGATTTTCATCAGCCGTGATCACAAGGACACCGCACAACGTAACCAGCAGCAACAGGATTTTGCTAACCCGCATATCTCATCAACCGTCATCTCGAATTAGACGGGCAGCGCCCGTACTTGTTAAACTGTCTGCACCGAGCCATTGATCCACTTTCCCCGACGCGGCCAGCCATTCAAACCAGGCATACCAAAGCGTTTCCCGCAGGTCAAGCGCACTGTCCCGGCTGTCGATGACCTGACTGATTTGCGTCAGAAAATCTGCGGTGCTCAGTTCTCCAGCCTCCCATAAACGGCGTAGCTGGTCACCCTGTTGTTGCAGGCCGGGCTGCCTGATCTGCTGCCAGTCCTGCCAGGCGCCATGTACGATTCGGTAACGCTCGGCTGCGCTCATAAGGCGGGCGCGGGCGCGCCGGAAGACGTCATCGGCCAGTTGTTGCGCCTGCGTGTATCGGTCATAAGCAGCCGTTACCTCATGGCTGAAGTTGTTACGAACAGGCAGGGGGATGGACAGGTTGAGTCCAAGCAGTCGCTCACCGTCTTCTTCGCCGCCGGTTAAGCTGACGGTAGGGTCCACGCTTTTTTCGCGCTTTCGTAAAGCAACCAGCGCATTGGCTGAAGCGACCCGGCGCTGCGCCGCCTGTACCTCAGGTAAGGCCATCAATAAAGACTGCGTATCGCCCTGGACCGGCAAAGAGGGCAGTCGCGCATCCAATTTCGGCCATTGTTCGCCGGCATTCGAAGGCGCCAGGTTGTTGACCTGTTGCCGTGCAATCACGAGTTCAGCTTCCGTAACAGACCGTCTCATCCGGGTATCAGCCAGGACCAGGGTCGCCAGGTCCAATTCGGCCTGGGGCATATCCCCGGCGTCGAAGCGTCTCTTTGCCAGCGCCGCGAACTGTTGCATCAGGCGGACACGCACAGCCGCCAATGTGTGACGCTCCGCGCCTGTTTGCCAGGCGGCAAGTCCCGTCAACAGTTCGGCAATGACTGTTCGGCGCGTGACCAGGTATTCCGCCTCAGCGGTAAGACGGTCGGCTGCGGCAACGGCGCTGCGGGCCGAGCGTTTGTCGGCCCAATCAATCGTTTGACTTATTCCCAATGTATACGTATCGGCATCGGCATCTTCCGCTTCCAGCTCAAGTTCCGGGTTATAGAGAGGCCTGGCTGCAGCGGACTGCAATGCCCCGCTGGCATTGACGGCCGAACGCGCCGCCTGGACCCGCGGGTTGGCTGCGATGACTGTTCGCACAAATTCAACCAGCGCGGGGCTGGGGGGTGAAAGGGTTGCAACAGTACTGTTCCCGGTGGTCGTTTCCGTAGCCACACTGACGGCGGACAAGCCAGTTAAGACTAGCACAACGACAATATAGTATCCTGGAAATTCCAAGCGACTGTCCGGCTTCAATGCATATGCGACAAACTCGTACTGGCGCAGGCGGGTATCAGGCGGCCTGCATGATTAGTTGATAATACTCCATCGGGACCGGTATGCCAACCATGTGCATGGCGTCGAACCCGATGAAGCGAAGCATATAGATGAAGCCGACTCCCGCCAGGAAGGACAGCATGAGTTTGACCCGGTCATGGCTGTGGAAATGAACTTCCGGCAGCAGGTCGCTCAGGGAAATGCACAGGAACGCGCCGGCCGCGAAAGCCAGCCCGCAACCCATCACATGCGGCCCCGACGGGCCGAGCAGTCCCACACCCCAGAAAGTCAGAAAAGCCACCACCGGACAGATCAGGGCAAAGATCATAATGGCCGACGTGCGCAGACGCCGGCCCAATCCCGCGGCCTGCATCGTGCCGGCGATGGAAAGCGCATCCAGGGGCTTGTGCGATAGAATCGCCAGAAAAACGCCAAACCCTGCCAGGCCGCCCACACCTTCATGGGACAAGCCGACCCGCAGACTGCCGCCCAAGGCGATACCTTCGGTCAGCGAGTGCAGGCCCAGGCCCAGGGCGATGCCGAGCCAACTGAGCGGATGCACCGCGGCTGCGCCGTGATCATGGTGGGCGTGAATATTGTCTTCCCCCTCACTGAAGTCATGCTGGTGAAAGTGGAAAAAGCGCAGCATCAGCACCATTGCCACGACGCCCAGCATCATCCACCACACGGCTGTTTCGACGGCATGATCGCCGGAAATCGTCGTCAGGCTATAGGGCAGCAGGTGGTATACGGCGACGCCGAGAATCAGGCCTGCCACAAAAGTCATCGCGACCTGGATACGGGTATGAGTCATCTGGATGACGGACGGCAGCCACCCGCCCAACAGGGAACCAGCCACGATAACTACGGAATATCCCGTCAGCAGTAATAGAGAGTCAGAATAATCCATGATGGCTGATGTCCCCCTATAAAGGCCCGCGGGTTGATCTCGGTTTACCCCGTGTTACCGAAAAATGAAACCAGAGCCGTTGAATGCATCAACGGCTCTCTACAGCGATGTGCCTCAGGCTTCGCTTAACTTGCCGTGGTCGTCGCAGTGGTCGCCGTGCGGATGGTGCAAATGACCGCCGACAAGATAGTCCGTATGGTCGCCGTGGGGTACGGCTTCGTGGCCGCAATCGGGGCCGTGCTGATGACCGGCTTCATGATCGCCGCAGGCATGATCGGGCGTGCAGGCGTCCGGGTTGCTGTCTGATACCTCTACCGTATGATCATCGTAATGTCCCTCATGGGCGCTGTGCATATGCCCATCATGCAGGTAGTCGGTATGATCACCGTGCTTGACCGCGGTATGGCCGCATCCGGGACCATGGACATGGTCGTGATCGCCATGATGGTGATGATGCTCGTGCTTGTCAGTCATTGTTATTTCTCCTGGTTGTGATGCGCCGGCGTTCTGTTCGCGGACGCCGGTGCGTTGTTAACAAGACCGGAAAATTCCCGGTCTGCGAACGAAAAGGTTCAGTCGGCATGCGCATGGAAGAGTAAGTGGTCGACGTGGTGGTCTTCGGTGCAATCGTTACTGGACGTCTCCAACTGCAGGGTAATGTGGCCGATGCCGAAGTCGCGGGAAACAATCCTGCGCACACGCCGTAACAAATCTTCATGAGCGCCCGCGTATTCGGGGTCAATGAGTATGTGGGCGGTGAATGCCTCATTGCCCGGCGAAATGGTCCACACGTGCACGTCATGGATCAGGGTGACGCCCGGCTCGCTCTCTATCTTGCTGCACAGTTTGTACACGTCAATATGGTCCGGAACGCCTTCGAGCAGCACGTGGACGACCTTGGCCAGCAGGCCCCAGGTGCTGCGCAATATGATGATTGCAATAATCACGCTGACGATGGGGTCGGCCAGATACCAGCCGAAGGCCCAGATAAGGATGCCCGAAATGACCACGCCGATGGACCCCAGCAGGTCGGCGATGACGTGCTGGTAGGCGCCCTCGACGTTGACGCTGTGTTCGGAGGAACTGTGCAGGATCCAGGCCGCTCCGACGTTGACGAAAAGGCCGATGACACCGACGGTCAGCATCAGTCCGCCTTTCACGTCCGGCACGTCCGTCATCCGGTGGTAGGCCTCGACAACCACCCAGAAGGCGATCAGCCAGAGGGTGAGAGCGTTCAACAGGGCCGCCAGTATTTCAAGACGATGAAACCCAAAGGTGCGTCTCGCGGTGGCCTCCCGCTCGGCGTAATGCATGGCCACCATGGCCAGCGCGATGGAGGCCGCGTCGGTGAGCATATGTCCCGCGTCGGCAATCAAGGCCAGGCTGCCGGACAGGATGCCGCCGATGACCTCGGCGAACATGTAACCGGTGATCAGTACGAAAGCGCCGAGCAGGCTGCGCTTGCTGGCATTGCGCAACTCGTGGGAATGGTCGTGCCCGCCAAAGCCGTGGGAGTGGCTATGGCTGTGGGCATGGCCGGCATGGTCGTGGCCGCCGTGATCATCCTCATGGCCCTGGTCGCCATGATCGTGACCGCCGTGATCATGAGCATGATCGTGGCCGCCGTGGTGGTGATCGTGACCATGGGCGCTATGGTCATGCCCACCATGATCATGGCTACCGTGGTCATGATCGTGACCGCCGTGATCATGCCCGTGATTATCGTTATCTTTTTTGTTATCAGCGCTCATAGAAGAGCGCATATTATCGCATATATGCCTGATAAGTCAAGTTAAAGTCAAGTGTCGTGTAGTATGCGGCCTTGTTAGTATACCGCCTTTTCAGCAATTCCCGCTGAAGCAGAGTTTAGCCATTGCTTATTAGTTGATACGGTGGTTTTCAGTGCATTTTTCCTGCGATGTCTCCAACTGCAGCGTAATGTGGCCGATCCCGAAGTCATGGAAGGCAATATCCCGCAGGCGGCGAAGCAGCGCTTCAAGGTTGTCCGGATAGTCGAGATCGATGAGCACGTGTGCGGTGAGCGCTTCATTCCCCGGCGAAATAGTCCAGACGTGGATATCGTGAATCTGGGCGACGTCTTCCACCTCTTCCATCTTCCTGCACAGATAAGACACATCAATATGTTCGGGAGCGCCTTCAAGCAGCACATGGACAGCCCTGGCAAGCAGGCGCCAACTGCTGAGCAGGATCAGTATGGAGATAACTATGCTGACAACAGGATCGGCCAGCCACCAGTCGAAGGCCCAGATGAGGATACCCGAAATGACCACGCCGACAGACCCCAACAGGTCAGCCATAACGTGCTGAAAAGCGCCCTCAACATTTATACTGTGCTTGGAAGATCCGTGAAGAATCCAGGCTGCAGCGATATTGACACCGAGACCAATGGCGCCTATAGCCAGCATCAAACCACCCTTTACCTCGGGCACGGAAGTAAATCGGTGGTATGCTTCAAAGATTATCCAGGCTGCAATCAGCCATAGAGTAAGAGCATTCAGCAAGGCTGCCAGGATCTCAAGACGGTGATAGCCAAAGGTGCGTTCCGGAGAAACGGGTCGTTCGGCGAACTGCATGGCAGCCATGGCCAGTCCTATAGATGCCGCATCGGTCAGCATGTGACCCGCGTCGGCAAGCAACGCCAGGCTGCCGGACAGTATGCCGCCGATAACCTCGGCGAGCATATAACCGACTATCAGGACAAAAGCGGCGAACAGGCTGCGCTTGCTGGCATTGCGCAACTCATGGTAGTGATCATTCCCGCCAAAGCCGTGATGATGGCTATGGTCAGCACCATGGCCGCTATGGCCACGACCGCGATAAAAAGCCATACGTCAAACAATCGTGTCTTGTCCGGCCATACCGGCTAAAATGAAACGCGCAGCCCGAATATGCCCGAACGCCCCGGCAACGGCGCCTGTTCCTTGACAAAGGACGTATGCCGCCGTATCTCCTCATCCAGCAGGTTGGTAGCACGGGCAAACAACGTCACCGTATTATCCTGCAGCCTGAACGTGTAACCGGCGTGGAGGTCCAGCAGGTCGTAACCAGCGGTCTCGGTCTCCAGCGGCGCGGTATCATCCTGTTTATTCACGCGGGTGTACTTGACCGACGCGTACAAGGGGCCGCGTGAATACGTGAGACCCGACCCAAAGCGCCAGGGAGTAATGCGAGCCAGGTTGGTGTCGTTGCTACGCTCTCCCTCCACGTAGTCTGCCCACAAACGCAAATCCATCCTGCCAAGATTAGTATCCAGAACATGCGCTACGGTTTCCATTTCAAAGCCCAGGAATTCCGCATCGTCCTGGCTCAGGTAAACCAGTAACGGCTCCCCGTCGTCTTCCGGGTCCAGGATATTGGCCGGGTTGCCGTCAAAATTATCTGCCACCCGGTCGGCAAAACCGTCGCCGTTCAGATCCTGTTCCTGCTTATAAACGTAATCATCAATCCTGTTGTAGAAGAAATTGGCGGTAACAGTGAACCTGCCCGTCGTTTTGCGCCAGTAGACATCAATATTATTGGATTTCTCTTTATCCAGGTTGGCATCACCAATCTCGAATGTCGAAGTCGCCAGGTGCGGACCTTGCGCGTACAACTCCTCAATCGATGGCGCTCTCTCCGAATGGCTCACAGACAGCCCCAGCTGGTAGCCTGGGGCATAATCCCAGTTTATGCCGCCGGAGGCGCTGAACAGGTCATAATCATTTTGCGCGCCCGTTTCCGCACTCGAATCCTGATATTCAAACCTTGCGCCCAGGTCAATATGCACCCGTCCGATATCCGTTTTTTCCAGCATGAAGATCCCGAACGACTCCAGTGTCGAGGGCAGGACATAACTCTCGGCGCCAACGGCCGAGAACTCCTTGTGCCGATAGTGGAAACCGACCACACCGTTCCAGTCGCCGACAGGGTTATGAATGAACTCGACGCGACCTTCCACCTCCTCGTTATCAAAAGCTGTGCCCACCTCTCCACTCGGCTCAATTTCATTGTGCTGGTAGTCATTAAAACCCCAGCGTAACTTGATTCGACTCAGGCCGGGAAACGGATCATCCAGGGCCGCGACAAAATCGTAACGGGTCTGTTCCATTTCCGTACGCACACCCCCTTCCTCCTCATCTTCATGATCGCCATCTTCATCATCATGATGCTCGCCTTCCTCCTCATGGTCCTCTTCTTCCTCGTCGTGATGCTCGCCTTCCTCCTCATGGTCCTCTTCTTCCTCGTCGTCGTGATGTTCGCCTTCTTCCTCGTGCTCCTCTTGTTCCTCGTCGTGATCCTCGTCTTCTCCCTCATGCTCCTCTTGTTCCTCGTCGTGATCCTCGTCTTCTCCCTCATGCTCCTCTTCTTCCTCGTCGTGA
>JAPPLI010000007.1:12148-14551 GCA_028819495.1 Gammaproteobacteria bacterium
CTTCTCCCTCATGCTCCTCTTCTTCCTCGTCGTGATCCTCGTCTTCTCCCTCATGCTCCTCTTCTTCCTCGTCGTGATCCTCGTCTTCTCCCTCATGCTCCTCTTCTTCCTCGTCGTGATCCTCGTCTTCTCCCTCATGGTCTTCGTCTTCCTCATCATGGCCATGACCTTCGTCTTCATCATGGAAATCCATGTCATCAAGGCCGTGTCCATGCTCATCGTCATGCTCATGATGTCCCGGTATGCCATACTCATTCTCATAACGGCTTACGGAAAATCCGGCATACCCGCGCGCGCCGACCCAGGACAAGCCGCCCGATATATTCTCCGTATCTCTGCTGCTGTTGGCCAGGGTGCCCCGCCGGGACTCGCCCGGTTCGATCTCGGCAAACCCCGGGATATTGTAATCATCGGTATTGCGCGCCATGCCATCGAAATGAAAGGCAAAATTACCTGCTCCGAAATTCAACCTGCCGCCACCGGTCATGCCGTCCGAAACGGTTTCATATTGCAAGGCAACCTCGCCTTCTACGTCGTCCGGCACATAATCAAGTATCCGGCCGTTTACGAAATTGACGATGCCCCCGCTTGCGCCACTGCCGAACAGCAGCGTTGCGGGGCCGCGAAATATCTCAACCTGTTGAGCAAGCACCGCTTCCGTTGGCACCGAGTGGTCGGCGCTCAAACTAGCGACATCCATAGTGCTGAGCCCATTTTCCAGTACCTGTACCCGACTACCGGCCAGTCCGCGGATAACGGGACGGCCTGATCCCGTACCGAAATCGCTGGAGGTAACGCCCAGTTCATTGGCAACCGTTTCACCAATGTTGCTGATACTGCGGGTTTCCAGTTCTTCTTTTGACAGTACCTGCACAGGTCTAACTATATGATCATCGATCCCGGACAACGGGTGGGCAGTGACCCTGACCTCTTCGATAGACTCAGCGCCGGCAGACGTGTGCTCGTGGCCGGGAGACTCGTCGGCAAACGCGGGCGAGCCGCAAATACCCATGATCATGAGCAGCAGGACAATGGTTCTTAACATTCGGATACCTCCACATAAACGTATCTGGAATAACGCCGGGCGTTATTCGAATAAACAGGTAAAACGGGTTATGCGGCAGATATCGGGGGTGCGCGGGCGTGTAAAGTGGGTGTGTGGAGTGGATGATACCTGCTTTCAGCCGCCATCAGGGGCGTTGCGTCAGCATGCAGGATCGCGTAAGTATGAACTGCAGCAACCGCCTTGCCGTCAAAGATCGACTGCGTCAGGCATTGTGCGCAATATTCATGGGAGGTCAGAACGTCATGGCCGGATTGATGCGCAAGCGCCGCCGTCTGCCCGAACAGGATCAGGGCAGAGAGCAACCAGGCCGATAGTCGTCTGTGATTCGGAAACATATCAGATCTTCTTCGCGCTGCCCGCATCTTTCAATATGGCATTTGCCGTGTGGCGGCTTTGCAAATTATGCGGTACCAGCAGAATTTTGCCGGTACGCTCGCATTTCCACTTCTCGTGAGATCCTTTTGCATTTTTCCAATAATTAAAACCGAGTTTTGAAATTTCCCTGGTAACTATGTTATAGAAATTGCTCAATTATACCACAACCGTCTCTTCCGTTTCCGGCCGCTGCCACAGAATGGCCGGTATCAAGTCCTTGAGTGGGTGCTCGGCGATATCAGGCGCGCTGAGATGGTTGGTAACAATCAAGTCAGGAGCCACGTCCATCATGATTTCCTCGAATTCGGCGATTGTGACAGCCTCGATATGCAAGCCTTCAATGTCGCTTTCCGAATAGAAGACGCTCGCCTTATCATCCCAAACGGCCTTCACCATAAAATTACGTTTCATCGGCCTGTTCTCCTCATATACGTTACCTGTTACATTATATTCACAACTTCCATTTTATCAATGTAAGGAAACCGACGTCCCGCACATCAACCGCACCTGGCAGTTTATCGACCAGGGCGGGTTCAGGCAGGTCAGGGACAAGATTGGGACAAGGGCCCGGCCCAAATGCGATTATTCGGGGCTGAAGGGCAGCGATGAATGATGAAGATTGATCTTCAAATCACCGTCAACAAGGACGTAGCCAAAGGTGTACTCAACCTTGGTCTCGTTACCGTCCGGGCCGGTGAAGTAGTAGTTACCCATGGCCATTGCGGAGGCGTCGTTGGTGTAGATGCCGTTGTTCTCCCACCGAACATTGGTCCAGCCCGAGATGGCGAACCCCTTGTCCTCCGATCCGTCTTTCCCGACGAAATAGCTCAGAGCTTCGTCGAACGTTTCACGGAACTGATCTTCCGCTGCCAGGGTCGGCTTAAACATGACGTTGGTCTCGCCATACGCATAAAGGTCATTGATGTGTTCCGTCGCACGGGCGGTGTAGTCGCCGCCATCGG
>JAPPLI010000143.1 GCA_028819495.1 Gammaproteobacteria bacterium
ATGGTGAAACCGTGGTTCTGGCTGGTGATCATGACCTTTCCGGTCGCCAGTTCCTGTACCGGGTGGTTGCCGCCGTGGTGGCCGAACTTCATCTTTACCGTATCGGCGCCGCAGGCCAGTCCCAGCAACTGGTGCCCCAGGCAGATGCCGAAGGTGGGAACACTCTCAGCCACGATGTCCCGGATAGCGTTTATGGCGTAATCGCAGGGTTCGGGGTCGCCGGGCCCATTGGATAAGAATACGCCGTCCGGTGAGCGGGACAATACCTCTTCTGCCGTGGTAGTGGCCGGCACCACCTCCAGTTCACAACCCAGGTCGTAGAGAATGCGCAGGATGTTCTTTTTCACTCCGAAATCCATTGCCACGACTTTGCGCTTACGCGCCCCGCCGGCCTGTCCGTAACCCTGTTCCAGGGACCAGACGCTTTCCTGCCAGTTGTAGTTTTGCGTGGTCGTGACTTCCCGGGCCAGGTCCATGCCTTTCAGCCCGGGAAATTCCCCGGCCAGTGCCAGCGCGCGCGCTTCTTCCAGCCGCCCGCCGGCAATAATACAGCCGTCCTGTGCGCCCTTGTCCCTGAGCAGGCGGGTCAGGCGCCGGGTGTCGATATCGGCAATGGCGACGACCTGGTTGGCGGCCAGGTATTCAGTCAGTGACTGCCCGGCGCGCCAGTTGCTCAGCAGGTAAGGCGCCTGCTTGATGATCATGCCGGAGGCATAGACCCGGGGGGATTCCGTATCTTCCGAATTGACGCCCACGTTGCCTATCTGCGGCTGGGTGAAGGTGATGATCTGGCGGCAATAGGACGGATCGGTGAGAATCTCCTGGTACCCCGTGATCGAGGTATTGAACACGACTTCTCCCACTGCGGCGCCGTCAACGCCGATGGAATCGCCGTAGAACAGGCTGCCGTCCGCGAGCGCGAGTAAAGCCGAATGACCCAAGAAATTCCTCCGCCGAAGTAATACACATACAAAACGGGAGCAATCTCCCGATTACTCCCGCTTGACGATGGCGTATAGTGTACTAAATTGGGGGGTCGGGTGTCGATTGGTTTTTCAAGAAAACAGGATAAATCAAATCATCTCTCGCCAATTACGGGGGGTGTACTAGCCGCCTGAGGAAAAGGAATCCTCTACCTATGAAGCCCAAAGCCAATCCAGTTCAGAGAAGGCGAGTCTTCGTTCAAAACTTTCGATATTATCCTGGACGTTAAGAATGAGACAACGGTCGCTGCCGCCGTTTAATGGACCTCGCAAGCCTCTACCAATCATCTGGAAGTAAAGGTTCGGACTATAGACAGGCCGAGCCACAATTATGGATCGGGTTTTAGGAGCGTCAAAACCTTCACGAAATACGCCATAGTTAACAAGTGCTTTGATCTCACCACGGCGGAATTTCTCCACCACCCGACGGCGGGTTAGAGTTTCAGTCTCTCCACTGACTGCTCGTGACCGGATACCTTTTCGATTAAGCAGGGCCGCAACTGTCTGCGCGTGCTTGACAGAGGTTGCGAAAATAAGAGTAGGCCAGTCCGGATCAACATATTCCTCGTATGCTCCGATTATACGTTTGGTTCTCTCTGTACTCTGTGCTATGCGATTCTCTACTTCTTGAGGAAGCCAAGGCAATTCCTGCCATTTGTTCAATTCCGATATGTAATCATCCGAGTCAAAGGAGCCTCTCAGGATTGCTTCGAGTGAAAACGTCTCGCCCTCTATAGTTGCATGGTCAGCTTGTGCAAGAACTCCCATATCCTGTAGTTCTCGAATAACGCCCTCGGGCTCGTCACAGCTGAACGATCCCGCATCGAGTCGATTGGTTCCGTAGCGACCGACAAGACGCTCGGTTTCTTCCAGGTCGTGACCTCGATAAGGAGTAGCTGTAAGCCCTAACATTAAGGGTTCATGTTGCCTACGGTAACGCGTCAGTCCTAATTCTTCCATAACAGAAGTGAAGGTTGGAGCTATGGAGCGATGAGCTTCATCAAAAACGACAAGACTGAAATCCGCCAGAAACTCATATTCTCCAGGTTCGTTCTTCAGTCGGGAGTGAAGTGTCTGGATCGTAGAGATGACTACATGTTGTTCACTCACAGGTTGCGGTCTTTCCATCCCGCTCCACATTCTTGAGATGCGAAGACGTACTGCTTGAGTTCCGATGCTTGACCATACTTGCCGCCAGGCTTCAACCGCCTGTTCGCACAATTCGTCACGATCTGCGACCCAAAGAATACCACCATGAAAATCGTCATGGCGCATGGCTTCGACCACTGCCTGCACGGCAACCCGGGTCTTTCCAGACCCCGTAGGCATGCTTAGCATCCCCCGACGTCCCGCTTCATCACCATGTTTGCCACACAACATATCTCGAATATTTCTGGCAATTTGTTTTTGGTATTCGTGAAGATCGGGAAGTGTGTATGGGCCTTCGACTTCCACATACGGGTCACGCTTTCTACCTCGCTCACCAGCCCATTCGGCTGAGAAGCCGAGTGACTGAACGAACGCCACAGCTCGCGTGGAACCTGCCCATTGTTTGGGAGGGTCAAGATGATCCAAAGCATGCTTGTATTGCTTGAGAGCATCGGTGTGCCAGGTAGCAATAGCAGCTTCAGCGATATCAATGCCTGTCAGGGCAACACCTTCACTCTCAAGTACAGCAACGAGTGCGTCAGGAAGACCAGTACGTAATTCCTGTCCTCCCACAGCGGAAAACAGACGTTCTGCGTCGGTTGTCTTTTGCCGAATTGCAGCTCTACGCTGCTCAATCTCCTGCGGAGTTTTGCGATGTAATACCTTGTAAATTTGCTGCGGAGTCAGATCAAGACCCAGTTCGTCAACCACAAGTTGCAGCGTGTGTTGATCGTTTTCATCAATAGTGTCGGCAAGAAAGACATCAGGAGTTTGAAATACGCACAAACGAGTCTGGCCGACTACAAGGATTCGTTCACAACGGATAAGCCGACAGGTATTACGGTGCGGCGGAAGATATTGTTTAAGTCCAGGCCAAACGTCGGTCAATGGAAGCGGCTCACCTTCCCCAAAAAATTCCGGCATTGGTTCTGCAAGCTCAAATACTTCTTTGATCTTATCGGCTTTTGGATGGCGCAGTAGTGTGTGCAAAGCTTCCGGGCACTTCGGAGGAGATCCTAATGCATCTGACAGAGGTACAATTCCATCAGAAATTTGGATACTTCCATATTCACGAAGTACGTGAATCGTGAGCGACTCGCATGACATTTTGGGATAAGACATCCGGTTGCTGCCTGTGTGCCACATCGTCCATAACTGGTAGGTAGTATCCAGTGACAGCACATAATCGGTGTATCGTGCCCTCCCTTCATCAGAGAGAACAGATAAGATTTCTAAAGGGCCAACACCGGAACATGATTCAAAATCCAGATATGCCCAATTCGGCCTGTGAGGCAAACCGCCTTGTCCGTTATATCGAGAACGGATTGTGCTACGGAATGATTTGAATTGCAGATCAAACGACAGATCCTTGTTTCCACATGGCACTTCCATCACCCCAAGTTCGCGCAACAATTTATCGTCTGCTCTATGGAATTGAGTGTCTACCGTTGCAGTGGTATCCCGGTTCCCATCTTCGGGCACGATTTTGCCGGGTAACAACACTGAATACAGAGGTTGCCAAACGCCTTCCCGAGTCCGTACTCGGACTTTTAGCTCCAGTTGCCCTTCTCCCATATATTCCTGAATGACAGAATTAATAACTTCAGAAGAGAGCCTGCGTGAAGAGGTCCAAAACTCCCGGTGAATTGCATTACCTGAATCCTGGTTGCCGCAGCTTTGGAGTATACGCCTGACCACACTCCTGAACTTACTCTCTGGTGAGGGCGACTTGAGTCCCAATTCCTTCAGTGCTGCAAGCGTTTCATGATCCTCCACCAGCCGCGTATGGACACAGGATTCCATGCCTATGGACTCGCAGCCATTCAGGGAAAAATCTGGCAGAAATACCTGTTCGGGATCGGGCAACTGCCAATCTCCATTCGCCGTGAGAACTATTTTTCCAAGCATCACCGATGATCTTCTCTCAGGTGGTATCGCAACAGCCGTCCGGATAGCCGCTATAGATGCCTGGATCGCCTCATCCCCTTCTTTTCCTTTAACAAGTGCTTGCAACCACTGGGCCACTTCAACCCGTGGTGCGCCTGAGACCTGCCATCTAGGAGGTTCGCCTTCAGGGTGAAACAATCGGTCTATGATAGCAAGACGGTTACGTGTAAGAGCTTTATGGTGAAGCCAGTTAGAAGGACGACCTGAATACTCCTCCCACAGTTCGATAGGCTTTAATTCAACCTGTCCTCCCGATGTCAAAACCTTAGGAGGATACAAAATATCCTCGCGGGCACATAAGTTGCCATCTTGGTCCGGGACAATATTATTTTCATGAAGAACAGAAAACAGGGTTTTTCGAAGAAGCTCAGCCAGTTCCGAATCCCCTGCTTCGTGCCGACGTGGAAGGGCATCTAAATGTTTGGCAGGGTCTTTACTGTTGGCAAGCTTCGGAAGCGCGTGAGCAATCATCTGTGCAGCGGCATTGATCAACTCTTCGTTGTATGGTCCCGGCAACAGATTTTGACGATCTTCATTGGTCTTCCATGGCGCATTCAGAATTCCAGCGACCAAGCTGGCCGTACTGGTAGGAAAAAATGCCCAGAAAAAGCCGGGACGGTCCAAATGATTGAGTGGAGCAGCCCACCTGATCAGAACATCATCGCTTTCGTTGTGTAAGGGCCAATCGCTCCTACCTTCAGGAGACAGATGATGGATTGTTTGGAAACGCCGCCAATGCGTAGTCCCTTCACCGGTATTCAGATGGAGCTCTCCCTCCTGCTCATTCAACATAAATTCCCGCACTTTTTCCTGATTTTCCAAGGTCAGGTAACGGACATGATCTACAAAAAGAAGAAATTCGGGGGGAAAATTCTGCATCTGCTCAATCAAATCACTATGCACACCTGGCTTAAGCGGTAGGCGGACAATATTCGTCGCCCAACTCATAAGCTCACTCAAATCCTCGTCTTTTTCCTTTTCTTGATTAGGATCGAATGGTTCAGGCAAACGCAGCACAGGATAGTGCTTGGCAGATGTTATCTTTGCTAAACGCTCAGCCGCGCGCGCCTTGTCGAATCGGAAGGAAATCGGGCGACTGTAGAACTCAGGGGCATCGGTCACACCGAGGACAGACTTAAATCCAATCCCGAACCTGCCGATGTCATCACCTTCTTTGTTTGGCATGTGAGAAAACATGAGTCCTTCGATTCCGCGCTCGTCCAAAGGCTTGCCATCATCGGCACAGTAGAGGAAGTTCTCCGTCAGACGTACCAGGATAGCCTTACCCTTCGGTGTCCGTCGCAGGGCGTCAGCGCTATTCTGAACGAGTTCAAAGAGCTGCCGATGAGCATATCCGCCATGGACCGTGCTGAACTCGGCCCTGGCATGCTCAGTTATCAGGTTAGGCTGTTCCCGGTAAGACTTGAGGCTCTTTTCCGATTCGTTGACGATAAACCTGCCAAGCTTCCCCTCGGGCTCAATCCAATCCGGCTTACAATCAAAATCGGGAAGAACCTCCTTGACATTTTTGTGGTAAAACCTGCCACGTTCGCTTTTCGAAAAATCGTACTCGTCCTTCATTTTACTGTCTCGTATTGATGTCGTTCTTTGCGTGTGGCTCGGCGGGCTGAGATGATGCGCGCAAAAATATTATCACTGTCCCTTTCAGAATAAGTATGAGAAACCACCAATAGACGTCCGTCCTGATCATAGCCCATGGTTATCCAACGCTCCTCAAACCCGCTATAACCCTTGTCTGGGAACGACCGCATGAAAGGATCCTGAAACACAGTAGCAGCAAGGTCGAAACCGATTTTGTGCTTTCTGAGGTTACTTGCCGCCTTTGCCGGATTCCATTCAAACTCAACCATGTTATTTTGCTCAATTTGTCCATGGGTTTACGGTTGGACATAAGGAATTGTACCAACCGGACACAGATTGTTTTAGTCATTTACCCGATGATTTCAGCCTACAAGCAACGAATTATTGAAAATAAAAGGTCCCGTGCATTACCCGAAAAGTCAGGAATTTACAGCCGGAGTATTATAGCATAATAAATCATGCCGACAGGTTGGGAACAGGTTATAGCTAAAAGCTTTAGAGCTCTAATCATTGTCTGTGTTATCTTGATAGCTGCATACATCACTGCCCCTTGCGTTAGTAATTACTTAAAGTTATCAACTGACGAAATCAAAATTTTCCGCCTATGTGCACTAGGCATGATCGCATGGGGCGTTTTGGGCAGATCAGGTTGGGAAATAAACGTATAAAGGAAATACTGCTCACGAGCGATTTAATTCGCTTTGGTTCACAGCCCTTTACGCTCTTGGGTTGTATGTTGGTGGCCTTGGGCTATTAGTCGAACCGATGTGAGACAATTTGCTGAAGTGACAGAGGATGGAAGATTGTGACAGCCTCAAAACAGCCAAGGGAATTATCAGCCATTGTCCTGGCGGCGGGCGGTTCCAGCAGGTACGGCCATTGTAAACAACTCATCGAAATAGACGGTACAAGTCTGGTTCGGCTTGCCGTCGCCAAACTTTCGCCGCTGTTTTTCCATGACAGGATCAACGTAGTCGTCGGAGCCAATTCCGAAGCGGTAACGCAGGCTGTCAGCGACCTGCCGGTAAATGTCGTTCACAACGAATATTGGCAAACAGGCCTGGCATCCTCCCTTAAGGCTGGAATAAACAGCCTTGAACCCGGTTGCCGGGCCGTAATGGCCACTTTGTGCGACCAAGCGTTGGTTACCGGGGACCACCTGCGCCAGTTGCTCGACCAGTGGCTTGCTGACCCGTCTGAAATCACGGCCAGCGGCTATGCCGGCACCATCGGCACACCGGCCATCATCCCTGCTGAATTTTACCCGCAGGTCCTGGCCCTGGAGGGCGATGCGGGGGCGAAATCCATCCTGAAAAGCAATCCTGATCGGGTCAGGACAATCGCCATCCCCGAAGCTGAATTTGACCTTGATGTTCCCGCTGACCTGGAAAAACTGAAAAAGAAGTTCGGAACATGTTGAAACAACTCGATATAGCGAAGGAGGACTTTTGATGCAGTACGCCTACCCTTGCGTATTAACGTCTGAAGAAGACGGCGTTTCCGTTTCCTTTCCGGATATTCCTGAAGCGCTTACCTGCGGTGATGATCGGTCAGATGCGTTGGTTCAGGCCTCGGATGCGTTGGTAACTGCATTATGCGCGTACGTATACGGTCGTGAAGGCATACCGGCGCCGAGTCCCGTCGTTAAGGGACAGGAACTCATCGCCGTACCCCTGGTTGTTGCAGCGAAACTGGCGCTCTATTCGGCGATGCGACAGCAAGGTATATCAAAAACCGCTCTCGCCCGGCGTCTGGGGCTGAGCGAAGGCGCGGTCCGCAAACTGCTTGACCCTGACTACCGATCACATATCGGCCAAGTTGAGAAAGCGCTCTGTGCACTTGGGCATAGCCTGATCATCGCCGATCGGGCTGCGTAGTTGACGCTTGGAACAAGGTTAAAGAAACTCTGACTTGACCGGACCTTGCCTTATTTTCAGCTACTTTGTGGCGCGTGTTTTTTCCTGTCATAAGCCGCTTCCCAGTTGTCGCCGTCGAACTTCTCCACGGTAACGCTTTTTACCTGCGTCCGATCCAGGCAGTTGAGGTTGACACTGTACCCCTCGGGAAAAGAGCGCGGCACGTAGAATGACTTGACGCCGCATATGCCGCAGAAATAGTGTTGCGCTGTGCGGGTATTGAAGGTGTAAGCGGACAGGGCGTCCTCACCCCGCACTAACCGGAAGCAAGACTTCGGGACCTGCAAGTGCAGGTAGCCGCTCATACGGCAGATGGAGCAGTTGCAGTCCAGCACGGTCAACGCTGCGGGGGCATCCACCTCGAACCGCACCGCGCCGCAATGGCAGCCTCCCTTATGAATCAGCAGACCTTCGCTCATACGAAGGTCTCCTTACGCGGCAAGCGGCAAGCCTTTGTGTTTGCGCTTGAGCTTCCCGCCGGGCAATTTTTTGAGCTTCTGGTTGCGAGGGTCAACCTCTACGGCCGCCGATTCCAGCGCAGTTACGCCCAGCAACGGCTCAGCATCGGGCGCGCCGAATACTATCGTCGTGCCGACGATTTCTCCCATAAATTCAATTACGCCAGGCGCGATGCCCATCTCGATTTCACTTCCATCTGCCAATTCATACACGCGTTGCGTGACGGGTTTGAGACCGATAGCTTCCAGACGGGGCGCAGGCACGAGTGATTCCGTGGCTCCGGTATCGACCAGGAAACGTCCCTCCCAACTCTTGTCCGGGACGGCAGGATTGCGAATGATGACATTGGTATATATTGCTCCCATGGTTCCTTGACCTCCGTTCAGACTTCTCTATCTTGATGTGTTTACTTGCAGCGCCGACGGGGACAGATTTCAAATCTGTCCCCATATTCTGAAGACAAAGTTTCGGATAAACTGTCCTCTTATGTCAACCGATATTTTTCACCCTGTCACGTCTGCCTGGTTCCATAGCGTGTTTGATTGCCCGACGCCGGTGCAGGAAGATGCCTGGCCGGCAATAAAACAGCGCAATCACACCCTGATCGCGGCGCCGACCGGTAGCGGCAAGACCCTGGCCGCGTTCCTTGCGGCGATTGACGACCTGGTGCGGGAAGCACTGGCCGGCGGGCTGGCCGATGAAACGTATATCCTGTATGTCTCCCCACTGAAGGCCCTGTCCAACGACATTCAGAAGAACCTGCAAGGGCCGCTGCAGGGCGTCCGGGACATTATGCAGGCGCAGGGATTGCCGGAGGCGGATATCCGCGCCCTGGTACGTACCGGCGACACCACCCAGTCGGAGCGCGAGCGCATGCGGCGGGTGCCGCCCCATATCCTGGTCACCACCCCGGAATCCCTCTATATCCTGCTCACCAGCAGTTCCGGCAGGAACATGCTGCAAACCGTGCGCAACGTCATCGTCGACGAGATCCATGCCCTGGCGCCGAACAAGCGGGGCGCGCACCTGGCGTTATCACTGGAACGGCTGGATGCGCTGGCCGGGCGCACCCCGGTGCGCATCGGCCTGTCGGCGACGCAAAGGCCCATAGAGGAGATTGCCCGGTTCCTGGTCGGCAACCGGGAAGATCATTGCAACATCCTGGATCGCGGCCATGCCAGGCAGATGGATATCGCCCTGGAACTCACCGACTCACCCCTGGAGGCCGTGATGGCCGGGGAGGTGTGGCAGGAATTGTACGGGCGGCTGGCCGACTTGATCGGCAGGCACAGGACCACGCTGATATTCGTCAATACCAGGCGCCTGGCCGAGCGCGCGGCCCGCGCACTGGCGGAACGGGTCGGGGAGGAAAACGTTACCGCCCACCACGGCAGCCTGGCAAAGGAACACCGCCTGAACGCGGAACAACGATTGAAACGCGGAGAACTCAAGGCCCTGGTCGCGACCGCATCCCTGGAACTGGGGATCGATATCGGCGATATCGACCTGGTCTGCCAGCTTGGCTCGCCCCGGTCCATCGCCGTGTTCCTGCAACGGGTCGGGCGCTCCGGCCACCACCTGGGCGCGACTCCAAAGGGGCGCCTGTTCCCCCTGAGCCGGGACGACCTGGTGGAATGCGCGGCGCTGCTGGATGCGGCGCGGCGCGATGAACTGGACCGGCTCAGCATACCCGAAGGCCACCTGGACGTGCTGGCCCAGCACCTGGTTGCGGAGGCTGCCTGCGGGGAGTTGCAGGAAGATGCGTTATTCCGGCAGGTGACCCTGGCCTACCCGTACCGGGAACTGGCCCGGCAAAAATTCACGGAGGTGCTGGACATGCTGGCGCAGGGGTTTTCGACCCGGCGCGGCAGGCGCAGCCGTTACATCCACCATGACACGGTAAACAAGCGCATCAGGCCCAGGAAAAGCGCCCGGCTCACTGCCGTGACCAACGGCGGGGTGATTCCTGATCAATTCGATTACGACGTGGTGCTGGACCCGGAAGGACATTTTATCGGGACATTGAACGAAGACTTCGCCTTTGAAAGCCTGCCCGGCGACATCTTCCAACTGGGCAATACCTCCTATCGCATCCTCAAGGTTGAACAGAGCAAGGTGCGCGTGGCGGACGCACAGGGCCAGCCTCCCAATATACCGTTCTGGTTCGGCGAGGCGCCGGGCCGGTCCGATGAGCTCAGCCGCTCGGTCTCGCGCCTGCGCAGCGTCGTGGATGAAAAACTGGCCCTGGGCGGGGATGCCGCATACCGCTGGCTGCTTGATGACGCAGGCGGGCTTGGCGAGTCGGCGGCGCGCCAGTTGACCGATCACCTGGCCGGCGCCCGCGCTGCCCTGGGACGCATCCCGACCCGGCAGGATATCGTATTCGAGCGGTTCTTTGACGAAGCAGGAGACCAGCACCTGGTGCTGCACAGTCCCTTCGGTTCCCGCATCAACCGCGCCTGGGGACTGGCCCTGCGCAAGCGTTTCTGCCGCCAGTTCAATTTTGAATTGCAGGCCGCGGCCCTGGACGACAGCATCGTCATCTCCCTGGGCGCGATCCACAGTTTTCCCCTGGAAGACGCGACCCGTTACCTGAAATCCACCGGCATCAGGGAAACGGTCACCCAGGCGCTGCTGGCAACGCCCATGTTCCCGACCCACTGGCGCTGGAACGCCACCACGGCCCTGGCCGTCAGGCGCAATAACGGCGGGCAGAAAGTGCCTGCGCAGTTCCAGCGCAGCGACGCGGAGGACCTGATGGCGGTGGTCTTCCCCGATCAACTGGCCTGCCAGGACAACCTCGTCGGGGAAAGGGAGATCCCGCGCCACCCGCTGGTCGAACAGACGATCGACGACTGCCTTAACGACCTGATGGACATTGCCGGGCTGGAAGAGATACTGCGCGCATACGAGGACGGGCGCATCCGCTTCCATTGCCGCGACCTGGGCGGCCCCTCTCCCCTGGCCCAGGAAATCCTGAACGCGCGCCCGTATGCGTTCCTGGATGACGCGCCCGCGGAAGAACGCCGCACCAACGCGGTCATTGCCAGGCGCTTCCTGGATCCCGCCGACGCCGCGGACCTGGCCCGCTTGAGCCCCGCCGCCATCGACCGGGTACGCAATGAAGCCTGGCCCGCATTCACTAACCCGGATGAATTGCACGATGCGCTGATGCTTGCCGGCGTCTTGACGGAACGGGAAGGCAGCGGCGCCAACCCGGCGCAATCGGACGGCCGCGCCTGGCTGCCCCGGCTTGTGGATGAGGGACGCGCAACCGTCCTGCACACGGAAAAGCAGACCCTGTGGACCTGTGCCGAACGCCTGTCCCAGGTTCAAGCTGTATATTCCAATGACACCGACGCCACTACTGCGCATCCCCACGCCACTATCGCGTCCCCCACCGCCATTCCCGCACCCCCCACCGTCATTCCCGCGCAGGCGGGAATCCAGTCAGACAACATGCCGCCGGAGGCGGCCCCTTATTCCGCGAACTTAACCAGGGAGACCGCCCTGATCGAACTCATCCGCGCCCGGCTCGAATGCAGCGGCCCCGTAACAGAGGCAGGGTTGGCCGAATTATTCGAAGCAAGCGCCACGGAAATCAGCGTGGCCCTGCTGGCGTTGCAGAACGAGGGTTATGCCATGCAGGGGTACTTCAGCCCGGAGGCTGCGGAGACGGAGTGGTGCGAGCGGGGCCTGCTGGCGCGCATGCACCGCTACACCATTCGATCGTTACGGGAAGAAATCCAGCCGGTGGCGGTCGCCGACTATATGCGATTCCTGTTTGCCTGGCACGGCATGGGTGAAATCCGGCCCGAGGGAGACGGCGCCCTGATGGCCGCACTGGAAAAACTGGAGGGTTACGCCATCCCCGCGGCCGCGTGGGAGAAAGATATCCTGCCGGCACGCCTGAACGATTACTCGAGCGCGGCCCTGGACCGGTTGTGCGGCAGCGGCCGTATCGTCTGGACCCGCCTGAATTCCGAACGGCACAGACCGAACCGGGATGACGCATCCGCCAGCAAGGCGGTATTGCTCAGGAACACGCCCATTACGTTGATGGAGCGCGAACACCTGGGCCTGTGGCAGAAACTGTATCCCTCCGGAGCGATCCAGGACAGGAAGTTATCGTCCGCAGCCGAAAAAACCCTGGACGTGCTGCGCCGCCGTGGCGCGTCATTTTTTGTGGACCTGGTGCAAAACACCGGACTGTTACGCACCCAGGTAGAAACGGCGCTGGCGGAACTTGCCGCCTGCGGCGCGGTCACATCGGACAGCTACGCGGGGTTGCGGGCGCTGATCACGCCGGAGAGCAGGCGCCCCGGCTACGGCCAGGGGAGACGGCGCAGGCGGGCGTCGATCATGAACAGCGTCGATGCCGCCGGGCGCTGGTCGGCCATTGCCTGCGCAACGGAAAACCCCGGAACCCCGGAAAAGAGCACCTGGCCGGGCACGGATGAAAACACGCTGGGTGCCGTTGTCGATACCCTGCTGAAACGTTACGGGGTCCTGTTCCGCAAGGTACTGGAGCGCGAACCCGACCTGCCGCCCTGGAGGGAACTGCTGTACGTGTGCCGGCGCATGGAGGCGCGGGGTGAGATACGCGGCGGGTACTTCGTCGAGGGCTGCTCCGGGGAACAGTTTGCCCGGCCGGAGGCGATTGCACTACTGAGGAAACAGAAAAACGCAACGCAGGAACTGCCCCCCGCCGTCATCTCCGCCACTGACCCGCTGAACCTGGTCGGCGTCATCCTGCCCGGCGACCGCATCCCGGCGCTGCATACCAACAGGGTATTGTTCAGGAACGGCCTGCCGGTCGCCAAACAACTGAACGGGGTGACTACCTGCCTCACTGACGTGGAGCCAGCCACGCGCTGGGAAATCGACAACCTGCTGACCCGCCGGCGCAACCCCGCCGGTTTTGTCGACAAGCCGCCTGCAGGTATGACCTGAAATACTGAGGGATATTACGACCCTACGCTATCCTGTTCTCACCGGGTTCGGTAATTTGTCTTGCATGTACGGCAATAACGAGTTCTTCACTGATCCAGACCGGTCCATGCTTCATTTGGCCAACTCACGAAGAAGATTTCGGCGTTTGCGCATAATATCTTCCGCAATTTCCGTCTGCCGTTCGAACTCTTCGTCATGCGGTGTGAGCTTGACTCCATCGGGTAATTTGACAGCGTAAATTGTGTACCACGTGCCTTTCCCTTTTCCATGTTTCGTTAAATGGCCATTTTTTACCAAAGAAGCGATATGCTCCTTAATCGTCCCCCGGGCGGCATTGGTTGACTTTATGATGTCATCCATTTTGATTTGACCCCGCTCACGCGCAAGTTCCACAATTTGCAAGGATAATTCCGGTAACTGACCAAGGATTTTTCGCTCACGTGTGACCTTCTTTTCGAGTTGCCTTTTTTGTTTTTGCAAAGCCTTCAGGAAATATGTAATCCATGGCGTCCAATCAGGCGTTTCAGTACGGATGGTTTTCTGTGTCCGTCGCAATGCTCGATAATATCCGGTCTTGCTGTTTTCGATAACACTTTCCAGGGAACTGTAGGGAACATAGACGTAACCTGAGCGCAATAATAATAAGGTAGTTAATATGCGTGATAATCTGCCGTTACCATCCTGAAACGGGTGGATTTGCAAGAAGACAACGATAAATACCGCAATAATTAACAGGGGGTGAAAAGACCGTTCCTGCAGCGCGTTATTCGTCCACTCCTCCAACTCAGTCATCAAACGTGGTGTATCAAAAGGTGATGCCGTGGCAAAAACAACCCCGAGGCTTTTCCCGCTTTCGTCAAAAGCCTCGACATGGTTGTCAATTTTTTTGTAGTTGCCGCGATGTCTTTCGTCTTTTCCCGAATATTGAAGTAAGTCACGATGCAGTTGTTTGATGTGATTTTCTGTCAGAGTGATTGCCGACCACGATGAGTAAATTGTCTCCATGACTTCAGCATAGCCTGCCACTTCTTCTTCATCGCGTGATTGGAAGGACTTGTTCGGCAGTTCCATTAACAAGGCTTCAACCTGCATATCCGATAATTGACTTCCTTCTATCCTGGTTGAGGAACCGATGCTTTCGATTGTTGCCACATGACGTAAGGCGGATAACCGCTCGGGGGTAAGGGTTGCCAACGCATGCCACGCCCCTTTGAACTCATCCAGTTCTGCAACAATATCGAGTATTTCCGGGGTGATATGAAGGGTATGTGTTTTAATTGTTTCAGCCATAAAACCAACCATATCCGGCCATAAATATCTGACAAATGATCATAAACGATTTTCGGCCATAAATCCAGCCATATTCGGCCATAACAAGCCGTTAAAGCCAGGACATGGCGCCGATGGCCGGA
>JAPPLI010000183.1:0-2157 GCA_028819495.1 Gammaproteobacteria bacterium
GGCAACGCCGCAGAGCAGGCAGCGCAGATCATTGCCGCCTGGAAAGGGGACTAGCCCGCATTTCTCACCAGGTGAGAAATGCGGGCTGTGACTGACCGACCCGGAGGAGCGGCGGCGATGATGCACATCGTTCCCGGTCCTGCCGCCCTTTCACAATTCCGAATCGACAAGAAACTGGCCGAGTTGTCCCGGATCTCCCCGGGAATACAAAAGCTGCAGGCCCGGTTTGTGCACTTTCTGGAGCTTGACGCCCCGTTGAGCGCAGTTGAGGAGGAGCGCCTTGCCGACCTGCTGGCCTACGGCAGCGCGTCAGACATCGATGACGGCAGCATACCTGCCTGCATTGTCATCCCGAGACCGGGCATGATCTCTCCCTGGTCCAGCAAGGCCACGGACATCCTGCATCATTGTGGCCTGGAATCGGTAAAACGCATCGAGCGCGGGACCTGCTGGTTCCTGGAATTCGCTCACGGGCAACCGCCCGAGCCGGAACAACCGGACCGGATCAGGCATTGCCTGCATGATCGGATGACCCAGTCGGTCATCCGGGACGTCAATGAGGCCGCATCCCTGTTTGTCGTCCGGGAACCCGGCAGGCTGGCGCATATCCCTGTCGGCACTGGCGGCAAAGCGGCATTGCTGGAAGCCAATTCAGCCATGGGACTGGCCCTGTCCCGGGAAGAGATTGATTACCTCGATGAAGCGTTCAGGAGGCTGCAACGCGATCCGACCGACGTGGAACTGATGACGTTCGCCCAGGTGAATTCGGAGCATTGCCGCCACAAGATCTTCAATGCCCGCTGGACGATTGGCGGCGAAACCATGCCGAAAAGCCTGTTTGAACTGATCAAGGACACCCATGCGGCGCATCCGGGCCGGGTGCTTTCCGCCTATTCGGACAATGCCGCGGTGATGCGCGGCCAGCGCGCCGCGCGCTTCTTCGCTTCGCCCGCGGACCACAGGTACCGTTATGTACAGGAAGATGTCCATATCCTGATGAAGGTGGAAACCCATAACCATCCCACGGCCATTTCACCGTTTCCGGGCGCGGCGACCGGTTCCGGCGGCGAGATTCGCGATGAGGCCGCCACCGGCAGCGGGGCCAAGCCCAGGGCCGGACTCACGGGCTTTACCGTCTCCAACCTGAACATCCCCGGCCTGCCTCAACCCTGGGAGAGGAACGCGGAAAAACCGGATCACATTGCCCCGGCCCTGGATATCATGCTGGAGGGACCGATCGGCGCAGCATCGTACAATAACGAGTTCGGCCGCCCTGCCCTGGCCGGCTATTTCCGCACCTTCGAGCAGGCCGATGCGGCATCCGGCATCACCAGGGGATACCACAAACCCGTCATGCTGGCAGGCGGCTACGGCGTCATCCGCCCGCGCCACGTCAACAAAAACCCGCTGCCGGCAGGCTGTAAAATCGTCGTGCTGGGCGGCCCGGCCATGCTCATCGGCCTCGGCGGCGGCGCGGCGTCATCCATGGCTGCGGGCGCAAGCAGCATGGAACTGGACTTTGCCTCGGTACAGCGGGACAACGCGGAAATACAGCGCCGCTGCCAGGAAGTCATCGACCAGTGCTGGGCGCTGGGCGATGAAAACCCGATATTGTCCATCCACGACGTGGGCGCCGGCGGCCTGTCCAACGCGCTGCCGGAACTGGTGCACCAGGGTAAAACCGGCGCCGTGTTCGACCTGCGCGCGCTGCACAGCGCCGACCGGGGTATGTCTCCCATGGAACTGTGGTGTAACGAAGCCCAGGAGCGCTACGTGCTGGCCATTGCCGCAGCGGACGCGCAGCGCTTCGGCGCGATCTGCGAACGGGAGCGGGCGCCACATGCGATCATCGGCGCGACCAATGACAGCGGGCGGCTGTTGGTCACCGACAGGCACAACGGCGCGAACCCCGTCGACGTGCCTCTTGACGTGATCCTCGGCAAAACTCCGGGCCTGTCTTTCCAGGTGCAAGCTTACGCGAACCGGCAGGGGACGGAACCTCGACAGGGGACAGATTTTAAATCTGTCCCCAAAATCACGTTAGACGAGGCCATTGATCGGACGGGGACAGATTTAGAATCTGTCCCCAAAATTGCGTTAGGCGAGGCCATAGCCCGGGTGCTGCAACTGCCGGCGGTAGCCGACAAACGCTTCCTG
>JAPPLI010000183.1:2257-14227 GCA_028819495.1 Gammaproteobacteria bacterium
CGAGGCCATAGCCCGGGTGCTGCAACTGCCGGCGGTAGCCGACAAACGCTTCCTGGTAACCATCGGCGACCGCAGTGTCTCCGGCCTGGTAACGCGGGACCAGATGGTGGGACCCTGGCAAACCCCGGTGGCGGACTGCGCGGTCACCGCCGCCACGTTCGGCGCCCGCACCGGCGAAGCAATGGCATTGGGTGAACGCCCGTCCGTCGCCGTAGATAACGCACCGGCGTCCGGACGGCTGGCCGTGACGGAGGCCCTGACGAATATCTGTGCCGGCCGCATCCTGCGACTGGAGGACGTGGCCCTGTCCGCAAACTGGATGGCGGCGGCCGACGACCCCGAAGAGAAAGCAGCCCTTTACGCCACCGTCGAGGCGGTATCGGCGCTGGCGCAGCAGTTGCGCATCCCGATCCCCGTGGGCAAGGATTCCATGTCCATGAGCGTAGCCTGGAAGGATGGCGACAGCGAGAAACGGGTCAGCGCCCCGGTGTCGCTGAACGTGACCGCGTATGCCCCCGTTGCGGACACGAGGAAGACCCTCACGCCCCAATTGCGGCGAGTCGAAGACTCCGTGCTGCTGCTGGTCGACCTGGGCATGGGGAAAAACCGCCTGGGCGGTTCTGCCCTGGCCCAGGTGTCGCAACAGACCGGCCTTGCCGCGCCCGACCTGGACGATCCGGCCCTGCTAGCGGCCTGTTTCAACGGCGTGCAGTTGCTGAACGAAACCGGTTATATCCTGGCGTACCATGACCGTTCCGACGGCGGCGTCTTCATTACCCTGTGCGAAATGGCGTTTGCCGGCCGCTGCGGCCTGGACATCAAGGTGGAGGATGACGACCTGGCGGCCTTCCTGTTCAATGAAGAGCCCGGGGTCGCGCTGCAGGCGCGTGCGAAACACCTGCACACGGTGCGGGAGACGCTGTTGCGGTGCGGCCTGCCTGAAACCAGTCTGGTAGAGGTTGCGCGACCGAACGGAAAACGCGAAGTGCGCATCACACACCATAACAGGCCGGTCTACGCCGCCGGACTCGATCAACTGCACCGGCTCTGGTCGCTCACTACTTACCACATGCAATCATTACGGGATAATCCGGCCTGTGCCGCCGAAGAGTTTGAAGTGATTCAGGACATGACCGACCCGGGCCTGTCAATCATGCCCCGCCCTGCCCTTGAACCTCAGCCTGCCCTTGCCCCCCCCCATTCCCGCAAAAGCGGGAATCCAGTAGCGCAATCTTCCTTTGACAAGGACAATTTTTCCTCTGGATTAAGGGCCGAGCCTGTCCCGGGATACAGCAAGCCCGGGTCCGGAATGGCATGTAACAAGCCTGCCGTCGGGATTCTGCGGGAACAGGGCGTCAACGGCCACGTGGAGATGGCGGCTGCTTTCGATCGAGCGGGCTTCGAGTGCATCGACATCAATATGAACGACCTGCTCAGCCGTTCTGCATCACTGGCCAACCTGTCCGGCCTGGTGGCCTGCGGCGGTTTTTCCTACGGCGACGTCCTGGGCGCCGGCGGCGGCTGGGCAAAGTCCATCCTCCACAACGACCGTCTCAGGGACGAGTTCGAACGCTTCTTCAACCGCCCCGACAGCTTCGGCCTGGGGGTCTGCAACGGCTGCCAGATGCTGTCCCGGCTGCGCAGTATCATACCCGGCGCCGACGACTGGCCGGATTTCGAGCGCAACCGCTCCGAGCAGTTCGAATCCAGGGTGGTGATGGTCGAGATCACCGACTCGCGCTCCCTGTTCTTCCGGGGCATGGCCGGATCGAGACTGCCCATCGTGGTGGCCCACGGGGAAGGCCGGGCGGTATTCAACGGAACCGGGCAACAGGCCCCGGCAGCCATGCGCTTCGTGGATAACCGCGGCGCGGTGACTGATACCTATCCGTATAACCCGAACGGGTCGGCCCAGGGAATGACCGGGTTCACCAGCGCCGACGGGCGTTTTACCATCATGATGCCGCACCCGGAACGGGTATTCCTGGCGCAGCAGATGTCCTGGGTCACACATGACCGGCCCGGCGCCGACAGCCCCTGGATGCAGATGTTCCATAATGCGCGGGAATGGCTTGGCCAGGTAAACAGTGTATACTCATTAACGTGAACTCTCAGGGCTATCTGTTGTCCATAAATAAACACATTGCGAGATAACCGACATGCTGATAAAACAACGGGACCCCATCAAACCTTCCGAGATTACGGACAAACAACTGTACCTGGACAGGCGCAAGTTCATCAGGGCCGGCGCGAAGCTGGGTCTCACCGGCGCACTGCTCAATACGGTTTCCCTTACCGGCGCGCTGGCCGGCACAAAACTGTCCACGGTCAGGAACAACGAGCACTCCACGGACGAGGAGTTGACGCCTTATGACGCCGTCACCAGCTACAACAACTTCTACGAGTTCGGCACGCACAAGAGCGACCCGTCGGAAAACTCCGGGAAATTCAAACCGCAACCCTGGTCCGTGGTCGTTGACGGCGAATGCATGAAATCCGGCACCTACAGCTACGAGGACGTCATCAGGCCGCACCAGTTGGAGGAACGCATCTACCGGTTGCGCTGCGTCGAAGCCTGGTCCATGGTCATCCCCTGGGTCGGTATCCCGCTGGCCGACGTGCTGAAACGGTTCGAACCCACCTCGGATGCGAAATACGTGGCCTTCACCACCGTCATGCGGCCCGAGGAGATGCCCGGGATGAGGCGCAATGTCCTGGACTGGCCTTATCGCGAGGGGTTGCGCATCGACGAAGCCATGCATCCCCTGACCCTGCTGACCGTGGGCCTGTACGGCGAGGTGCTGCCGAACCAGAACGGCGCTCCGATACGCCTGGTGGTGCCCTGGAAATACGGGTTCAAGAGCATCAAGTCCATCGTCAGGATACAATTCAGACGCAAAATGCCCAGGACGTCCTGGAACATGTCGGCGCCCCAGGAATACGGGTTTTATTCCAATGTCAATCCCGAGGTGGACCACCCGCGCTGGAGCCAGCGCAAGGAACGCCGCATCGGTGAGTTCTTCAAACGCGAGACCCTGATGTTCAACGGTTATGCCGAGCAGGTTGCCTCCCTGTACAGCGGCATGGACTTGCGCAAAAATTATTAATCCGATGAACTCACGCTGGGTAAAGCCGGTCCTGTTCCTGCTCTGCACGCTGCCGTTCTGCGTGCTGGTGTATAACGGTTTTACCAATAACCTGACCGCCAACCCGATCAAGGAGATCACCCATTTCACCGGCGAATGGGCGTTGCGCTTCCTGCTCATTACCCTGTCGATCACGCCGTTGCGGAAAATCACCCGCAGGAACGCGCTGATCCGGTTCCGCAGGATGCTCGGCCTGTTTGCGTTTTTTTACGCCTGCCTGCACTTCTCCACTTACCTGGTGCTGGACCAGTTCTTCGACTGGAACGAGATCGTCCTGGATGTGGCGAAGCGTCCGTATATCACCGTCGGTTTCACTGCTTTTGTCCTGCTCATCCCGCTGGCGGTGACGTCCACCAACAGGATGGCGCAACGGCTGGGAAA
Source organism: Gammaproteobacteria bacterium (assembly GCA_028819495.1). GTDB lineage: Bacteria > Pseudomonadota > Gammaproteobacteria > Eutrophobiales > Eutrophobiaceae > JAAXHV01. The sequence goes on from JAPPLI010000183.1 coordinate 5,785, forward strand.
CAACTGGCGCCGGCTCCACTCCCTGATCTATCCCATTGCGGTCCTGGTCATTTTCCACTACCTGTGGCTGGTCAAGGCGGATATCCTGCCGCCGCTCATCTACGGCGCCATCCTGTGCCTGCTGCTCGTCCTGCGCTGGCCGGGGCTGCAAATCGGTAAAAGACAGGTGCTGCGACACACGCAACCGGAACGCGCAAATGTGTCGCAAGCGACAGGTGTGTGACTGGATTCCCGCGTTCGCGGGACAAATCGGCAGGACGGCCGATTTGCACGGCGACAGCCGTCCGTAGGGTTGCATCCAGGGAAGGATGCAATGAGTGACGAGGGGGTGGCGTTGGAATGACGAGAATGAGGGGGAAACGTAAATCCGAAAGGGATGAGGCCGATCTGTTCCGGCGCTCGGTGGGTGACGTCACGCCGGTCAGGCAGGACAGGATTCATCCGCAGACGGACAAGCCGGCTCCCATAGCGGCGCAAAGACTCGCGGATGAAGCCGCAGTCATCAAGGAGATGGCTGAAGGCTTTTTTGACACCGAGGCGGCGGAAACCGGCGAGGAACTCCTGTACAAGACAACAGGGGTCCAGGACAAGGTGTTCAAAAAGCTGCGCCGGGGACAGTTCGCCGTGACCGCGGAGCTGGACCTGCACGGATACACCGTGCAGCATGCCAGGGACTGCCTGTCCGACTTTCTTAAACAATGCGTTACCCGCAACCACCGATGCGTACGCGTCATCCACGGCAAGGGACTGCGCTCAAGACAGGGCAGACCGACCATCAAGAGCCGCATCGGGAAGTGGCTGCAGCAACGGCAGGAAGTGCTGGCCTACTGTTCCGCCCGGCAGGTGGACGGCGGCACCGGGGCCATCTACGTGCTGCTGAAGAATTACCAGAGGTAAGAACTGTCGAGGACGGTCAGGAGTTTGGGGCCGCGGGGCATTTTACTTACATGAAGTTCACTTACGCGCTATCAACCTTCGTTGCGTTCATATTGATCCCTCCGGATGTTCCCGGCGCTTCAATCGCTGATGCCATTGCCGGCGGAAAACTTCATTTATCCCTGCGCTACCGGTATGAACATGTAAACGATGACAGGATGTCAGGAGCAGGCATGGCGCTCAGGAACGCCGATGCTTCAACGTTAAGGACGTTTCTGGGCTATGAAACCGGCGTGTTCCATGATTTCTCGGCGACTATCGACCTGGAAAATGTCATTGAGGTGGGAATTGACGATTTTAACGACGGCTCCAACGGCAAGACCGGATACGCCACGGTCGTAGACCCCTCAGGCACGGAACTTGACCAGGCTTTTCTAAACTATACCGGCATCAGGAACACAGGGATCAAGCTGGGCAGGCAGTACATTACCTACAGGAACGCGCCGTTTCACCGCTATATCGGCACCATACTCTGGCGCCAGAACTGGCAGACCTTTGACGCTCTCACCATAGACAACCGGACATTTCCCGATACCCGGATACGTTACGCCTATGCATGGAATATCAATCGTATCTTCGGCGGTGACGCGCCCGAACCGCTGAGCCATTTCGATAGTGATTCCCACCTGGTAAACATCCAATACGGCGGGTTGCCATTCGGGGACCTCGAAGTCTACGGCTACCTGCTGGACCTTGATAATGCTCCCGGTTTCTCCACCCGGACCTTCGGGGCGCGCCTCCACGGAAAAAGAAAACTCGGAGAGAATATCGCAGCGCTGTATACGGCCGAATATGCCATGCAGACCGATCACGCGGGAAACCCGGCGGACATTGATGCAGATTATTTTCTGGGTGAAATCGGCGCCAGTTGCCAACTCAACCGGTTCATAGACAGTGTCACACTGAAATTCAGTTACGAGAGGTTAAGCGGAACAGGCGGCGCTGACAGGTTTGTGACGATTTCAGGCACCAACCATGCCTTCCAGGGCTGGAATGACCGTTTTCTGGTGACACCCGGAGACGGGATCCAAGACTTCATCCTTACAGCCGTGATGAAAATAAAGGGAGCGAACCTGGTTGCCGCATACCATGATATCGGTTCCGATAACATGAGCTACGATTACGGCCGCGAATTCAATCTCCTTCTGAGCAGGACCTTCAGGAAACATTATACGCTGGGACTGAAATACGCCTCCTATGACGCCGACAACAACCCAGGCAATTCAAGCCGGAACGGAGTCAATGCGGGGACCGCCAACGATATTGACAAGTTCTGGATCTGGGCCCAGTTCAAGTATTGAACGGGACGGAATACCATTCCCGTGAAAACGGGAATCCAGTAGACAACAAGACTCCTTATAAGGAATGTTTGCTTACTGGATTCCCACTTCCGTGGGAATGGTATTCCTTCTGGTTCCGGCTTGACCGGTCAGAGGTTGCCCGGATGCAGGTATTCCAGCACCACGTCTTCAGGCGGAAGGCAAATTTCATCATCACAAGCCTGCAACCGTATTTTGAGGTCCAGCCTCCTGTCACGGAAGTCCTTCCTGTCCGGCGGAGCCCTCAATTCCAGGGGTATATCGACACTGTTTTCGTACAGCGCGAGCTTCCCGTCTTCAAATGACAACTCTTTCAGCCGGGGTTCGGGGTAAGAGACCCTGAGCAACTCCCATCGGCCGCGGTTGCCGGCAATATTTATGTCCAGCGGGATAAGGTTTTCAACTCCGGGGCGGTAAGCATTGACATGCCATCCCGGTGCGATATCCAGGTTGATCCGGATCTTGTCGTAATCCTCCGCTTTCCGCGCCGTTAACTTTATCTCTCCGCGGGCGGCATACTCGGTGTCGCCCGCGGCATTGTTCAGATACCTGTCGACGGCAACCATAAAATACGGACTGGTTCCGGCCTGTTCGCCCAGCACCGCAGAAAACGTCTCGATTAACCGGACGGCAAGGTTTTTATAGTCCCAGTCCCTGACCCGGTTCGACAGGCTTACCAGGACATGCAACGCCGCGGAATTCCCGGAAGGCATATCACCGTCACGAAATTGTTTGGGCATGACAAAAAGGGTGTCTTCAACTTCGCTCATGTAGAAACCGCCGGCCTCGCGGTCCCGGAACCTGTCGATCATTGTCCGGACCAGTTCAACGGCCCGGTCCAACCACACCCGTTCTCCGGTGGCGTCATACAAGGCAATCAATCCTTCGGCGAAATACGCATAGTCGTCCTGTGTCGCCTTGCCGGAAGACCGGCCGGCGTAATGTATGCGCAACAGGCTGCCGTCATTGCTGCGCTGGCGCTTCCAGAGGAACTCGGCTGTTCCTGTTGCGGCTTCCAGATACTCCTGCCGCTCCAGCGCCCGGGCGGACAGCGCCAGCGCGGCAATCGCCATGCCGTTCCAGGCCACCAGGATTTTTCTGTCAACCAGCGGATGCGGCCGTTTCTCCCTCTCCAGGCGCAGTCTTTCCCGAATGCCGTCCAGTCTTGAGATCAATTCCCGTTCGCTCATATCCAGGTTTTTTGCCAGATCAGGTAATTCATCGGGAAAATGCAGAATATTTCTCCCGTTAAAGTTGCCTTGTTCCGTCAAGCCGAAAACCGAACGCGCAAGCGCTGCATCTCCGGGCGGGAGTGAATGGTTTATCTCATCAAGAGACCACACGTAAAAGCGGCCCTCTTCTCCGGCGCTTTCCGCATCCACGGCCGAATAAAAGCCGCCATCAGGGGATCTCATGTCACGTAACATAAAGTCCAGTGTCTGCTCCGCGATACGCGCAAAAAACCTGTTCCCCGTGTAGCGGTAGGCGTCAAGGTAAACCCTGGCCATATTCGCCTGGTGGTACAGCATTTTCTCAAAATGCGGGACCAGCCAGCGCGCATCTGTCGAATAGCGATGAAATCCGCCGCCCACCTGGTCGTACAGCCCGCCATGGGCCATCATCGTCAACGTATGTTCCGCAGCGGCAATGCCTGTTTCATTCATGTTGCGGTAGCCATGCTGCAACAACAACATCAGGGACGATTCATTGGTAAACCTGGGCGCCCCGCCGAACCCGCCCCACTGTTGATCGTAGCCGTATAAAATCCGGGAAACGGCGCCTTGCACCAGGTCCGGGCCGATAGCGGCTACCCTGCCCCTGGCCTGCATGGAGCCTGTCACGGCATCCGCGATCTTCTCCGCCAGCAAGTCCAAGTCATCGTGCTGCGTTGCCCACAACTCCCTGACCTGCTTGAGCAGTTCCAGGAAGTCGTCCGGAGGGTAATAGGTGCCTGAATAAAACGGTTTTCCGTCATGGGTCAGGAAACTTGACAGGGGCCATCCTCCCTGCCCTTTTGTGAGCAGTAACGCCGACATATATATTTCGTCGACATCAGGGCGTCTTTCCCGGTCCACTTTAACGGGAATAAAATGTTCGTTCAGGTACCGGGCAATCGCGATGTATTCAAAACTCTCCCTCTCCATTACGTGACACCAGTGGCAGGTGGAATAACCAATCGACAAAAACACCGGTTTACCCTCCTCCCCGGCGCGCGCAAACGCCTCGCTGCCCCAGCTATGCCAGTTCACGGGGTTATGCGCATGTTGCAACAGGTATGGAGAATCTTCGAAGATTAACCGGTTTATGAACAGCGGCCGTCCATCCGGATCCAGGTGCCTTGTCCTGGGCCGGTAGTCCTCTCCCCTGTCCGCAAGCGCCTGGCGCAGTTCCGACTGCAGTGGCTCGGAACAGGACAGCTGACCCGGCAGACAATCGGCTGCCTGCGCAGGGATCATGTAAACCGCTGGCGCGGGGCCTGGGCAAACCGCCAGCACACAGATAATTGCCCGACAAGCGTTTCTCAATCCAGGCTGCCGGGTGGCAACTCCCGGATTTCGGGAGGGAGCGAGGAGATGTTCACTGCCTTCGGTTCAACTATGCATGCCTCCCTGCACAATCCGCAGCCCGTGCAGATGTCCGGGTTAATCTCGGGCTTTTCCATCTTCCAGGTCATTGCGCCGGGGACCGGGCAGGCAGGTTTGCAGGCGCCGCACTCTGGCCCCAGGTAAGGCAGGCAAGCCGAGACGTTGATTTCCGCATGCGCCAGTTTCGGTAACGGCGCGCCCTCATCTTCGGCCGTGGCGGGAAGGCGCAACGCGTCCGGTTCACAGGCGTTGACACAGGGCCAGTCATCGCAGAGATGACAACCCCTGTTCAGCACATCCATTGCCGGCGTGCCCACGACCTGTGCGCCGAGTCTGGCAGGCAGTTTAAAAATGACGTCATGGGGACATGCCTCTATGCACTTGTCACAGCGGGTACAGGCAAGCAGGAATTCCAGTTCAGCCTGGGCATAAGGCGGCCGAATCCAGTGCCTGGCGCGTTGTGTCACGGATTCATCCGCAAGCCGGACGGCTGTTTCAGCGGCTTTCTGCAAACCCATCCTGAAAAAGTTACGCCTGTCCATTTTGCTCAAAATCTCATCATCATGGGCTGCATCAGCAACCAGACATGCAGCCCGGTAATGGTAATGGCAAACATTATCATGGGTGACAGGCGCAAGCCGGCAGCGCCGGCCAATACGTATCCGCGATGTTGAATCACTTTCAGGCTTATCCAGAACCCGAATGCGAGCAGGGCTGCCTGCGATGCAAACAGGAAATCCTGCGAGAACAGGATATCCTGGTGCCTGCTGTGTTTTTCCATCATGCTCAAGGGCTGCGCGCCCAGTCCGAAAGGATTGAGCAACAGCGCGCCGAAACCTGAACTTTCCCGGAACAGGTGGCTTAAATTGTGCGCCAGGTGATAACTGAATGCCAGCGGAAGTGAAACGAAGACAAAACCGGAAAACAGTTTTTTAAAGCCCGGGTTGTCCGGACACGCCGTTTGCGTGAGCCGCACAAAGAACGCATAGGCCAACGCCACGACCAGCATACCGGATAACAGCAAAATGGAAAAACTCCACAACAATTTCCCCGAATCATTCACCAGCGCTGCCAGAGACAGCAACCAGACTTCGAAAAATGGTGCCATGGATATGCCGTGAAACTCCGTTAATGCCAACAGGCCCAGCATGAACCATGCTTCATCCCAATGCGGGCGGGCATCTTCAATGGCTTCCCTGCTGGGCGCGCGCAAGCGCCAGGCGACATTATTGTCCGGGCAACTCCTGGCGCAATTCCCGCAGGAGGTGCAATAGGTGTTCTGTTTCAACCGCCCCATTACCAGGTGAGTCGGGCAGGGATCGACGGTTTCCGATCCGTAATAACATTCCAGTGTCTTGCACCCGGCGCAGATATCCGTATTGACGGGCCTGAGTTCGACCGGCGCGAGTTGGGAATAGAACCCGATGGTCCTGCCTACCGGACAGAAGTACCGGCAAAAGGCCTTGCCTTCGAAAACGGCCAGGCTGGCCGTGGCCATCAGCACCATTGCCAGGGCCAGCAACGCCGTCATATACGGGCTGGAGGTAACGCCGACGCCCAGTTCAAACCAGGTCAGGACGATAAACAGGACCAGGGCCGGCCAGACACTGCGCAGCCTGCGGGACACCCTGAGATTGAGGCTGTTATTGGGATGCGCGCGGCGCCACAGGCGGCGGCGAACCAGCCAGGTGGCAATGGCGTCCCAGGGGCAGATTGCGCACCAGGCAGAGCCGAGAAAAAAAACAGAAATGATGAGGCCGGCCCACCATATGTTCCAGGTCAGTACCGTTGCAATATTTCTTTCGGGAATCTGGGAACCGGACAATCCGGCGGCAATGACCAGGATAAACAGGCACACCACGGTAATTTTCAAAAACAATAATATGACGGGTGTTCCGGTCAGGGCGCGCACAAACGCGCCCAGAACGGGTATGTTCGCCAGGCTGATCGTCTTTGCCGGACTGCCGGACACGGTGTTCGCCAGCAGGATATAAGCGCTCAGCGCCAGCATGAAAACACATAGCGCCGCGGCCCATACTGAAGGAAGCCCCGGATGTACCATCATCATCCTGCCCTGTCCTGGCGCCCGCTTCTGATTTTATCGCTGATGAGGCGATTGCGCTGAACGAAATTCACGGTGATCAACAGCATCATAATGGCGGCAACAGTCAGTCCGAGCGGACCCCAGCGGGCAGGTTCGCCAATCTGTAACGGAAAATCTATCTGGTAGGGTTCTCCACCGGATTCAAACTCGGCGCGCACAATGAAATTGCCGGCTTCACGAAATTCGAAGCCCTGCCGGAACACATTGTCATCCGGTAGTTGTACGCCGAGAAGTTCCTCGTCGTCATTGAACAGGCTGTCATCCCGCACCTTGAATGCCACTTCTCCATCGAAGGGCCTGCCATTATCGATGCGCGAGGCATACAGGTTTACCCTGCCCGGCTGATTAGGACTCGGAAAAGCGGGGAATACCATGTAGGTAACATAATAATCACCTATCTGTGTTTCAACCTGCATACTCGGCGGTGTGGTCGAGTCTTCGTTGAGGCTGTATGAGGGTCTGCCGAGCACGTGGTGCGCCTGAACGGGAACGGCTAGAACGATAATCAAAACAAGCAGGCACAGACCGGAACAGTGCCTGTCTTCAATACTCATTTTCACGGTAATGCCTGCCGAGATGCCCCGGACCCTGGTTGGGTATGTCCTTTATATCTACCTTGAACACCAGCGCATCCGTGGGACAGACAGCAATACAGGCTGTGCAGTTATTACATTCCTGGCCGAAGCCGTCGCGCATGGGGTTGAGTTCAAATTCGCACACTGCCGTGCATTTGGCGCAGTCATTGCAGGTTTCCACCTTTCGTTGTATGCGCAACACCCGGTAACGTCCAAGCAATGAATACAGGGCCCCTCCCGGACAGACGTAACGGCAAAAGCCGCGCCGCGCCACCAGTAAATCAAACAGCATGGTCAGTACGAAAAACACCGCCCCGGCGCCAAATCCCCCCAGGGCGATCGCGTAATATATCTCGCGTCCGATGATGGCAGGCGGGTAGACGGCCGCGAACAATACGGAGCCGGTGATCATCGATAATATGACTCCGATACCCAGCACCAGGTATTTCAGGCGCCGGTCAAAATGGCGGTTGCCCACAGGCAATCCCACCCGGTGCAACCAGGCGGCCAGGTTGGTGTTGAGTTCATACAGCAGGGTGGCGGGGCAGATCCAGCCACAGAATATCCGGCCGAACATGAGTGTGACAATCACGGGGATGAGCGCGGCAAGCAAGAAAGACGGATAAATCTCCAGGCCGGCGGAGACCTGGCCGACTACGGCCAGCGGGTCGCTGACCTTTACATCAAATACGGTCGCAGCCCAGGTGGTGCCTTTGACCGCGTCGAGATCGTGTTCCGGGTCGCTGACAAACGGGTCGGTCAACGTCTCCATGACGTCATAAAACAACTGTTCGGACGGCGTGAGCAGGTCATAGGCATGAGCAGCCACATAAGCCTGGTAAACGCTGATGCAGGGCAACAGGATCAATACCAGAAATACGCCGGTCAAGCTGATCCAGCGCAGTTTGTTCAGGTGGCGGATAT
>JAPPLI010000212.1 GCA_028819495.1 Gammaproteobacteria bacterium
GGAATTAAATGTTTCAAAAGACGTGCTCTACGACTACATCGACCCTTATTTTGCCAGTGCCGCTTTTGGCGCCAGTGGTGATGCAATATCCGCTTACGCTGCTTACAAGTTACAGATGCCGGGCACAATCGGGCATTTATCGAAGGAAAAACAGGATGCTTATAACAACAGGAGCTTTTACAGTTTTCCCGGCGGTAATTCGACGATACTCAGGCACATGGTCAAGGAAATACTGCCGGAAGCGATAACGGGAGATTATTCCCTGACCGATATCGGCTATGGCGATGTCAACTTTGATAACCTGGATAAACCCGGCAGCCGGTTCAGGGTCCGTCTCTCAGCAACAGTGATTGACGTCAGGCACGCGGGGGGAAAGGTCGCCGTCACATATATCCGGGATGGAAAACCCTATCGCGTAACGGCAAAAGCGGTAGTGATGGCAACCGGCGGCTGGATAACGCGGCGTGTCGTCAGCGATATGCCGCATCCGGTTAGCGAGGCCTACCGGCAGTTTCACCATACCCCGATGCTGACCGTTAACGTGGCGTTGAGAAACTGGAAATTCATGGAGAGACTGGGTATCTCTGCGGCCCGGTGGTTTAATAATTTCAGCTGGTATGCAAACCTTCGACGACCCATGAAGATAGACGGGCACAGTACTCCTCTGGACCCGTCAAAACCTGCGGTAATGACGCTCTATGTACCCTTCGTACGCTATTCAGGCAAACCCTTGCAGGTCCAGGCGAGTTTGGGCAGGACGGAGTTGTTGTCCAAACCGTATCGTGAATACGAACTCGATATCCGCAACCAGCTTGTCACGCTGTTTGGTGATCATGGTTTTGATCCAAAACGGGACATTGCCGGGATTGTCCTGAATCGTTGGGGGCATGCTTACATCGCCCCTCAACCCGGTTTTTATTTCGGGACAGGCGGTGAACCGGCTCCCAAGGATATTGTTGATGAGGGTTACGGGAGAATCGCTTTCGGACACTCGGAAGTGACCGGTTTTCAAGGATGGATCAGTGGTTATATACAGGGGGACCGTGCAGTGGAAAGGATTCTGCATTATGCAGTGGCGTAGATACAGGGGACGGATTTAAATCCGTCCCCACCGGCTTCGACCGTCCGGGGGCAGATTTCAAATCTGTCCCCTTTTATTCAAAGATTATTACGGTAGACCTTGCCGCCTTTCATCACCAGCAGGATATTGCGTAGCGCCCTGATGTCTTGTGTCGGGTCTTTGTCCAAAGCCACGATATCGGCGTACTTGCCTGTTTCCAGAGATCCGATCTCATCCTCCGCTTCCAGCAACCTGGCGGCTTCTATGGTCGCCGAGCGCAACGCCTGCAGCGGCGTCATACCTGCTTCCACGTAGTATTGCGCCTCGAGCGCAGTTGCCGTGGTCCCGTCATTGGGCTCGTGCGGCAACTGGTCGGTACCCAGGGCGATATTGACACCTTCTTCAATGGCCATCTCCAGTGCCCGCCAGTGTAACTTGCCGGCGGAATTACGCCGCTCCATGTACCACGGGGGCATGCCCATGCGCTCAAAAAACGGCTGCGTCCCGGGTGCGGTAACAACGATGGTCGGCACCAGCCAGGTACCGTGTTCTTTCATCTTTTTCAGGGTGGGTCTATCCAGGAAATAACCATGTTCGACGCAGTCAAGTCCGGCGTCTACGGCAATGTTTGTCGCTGCCGGGGAGCCGGAGTGTGCAGTCACCTTCACACCGAAGCGGTGGGCCGCGTCGATCACCGCCTGGATTTCCCCGGGCGTCATCAATGCCGCGGCAAGACCGCCGCCGTCGGTCGCTATCCCGCCTGAAATCAGGATCTTGAGCCATTTAGCCCCGGCGCTGATCTGGGTGCGCGCCGCTTTTACCAGTTCGTCCGGACCGTCATAATTCCTTTTTCCCGGCTTTTTCGACCCGTGCCCCGCGGTAATGGTGAGCGTTTCGCCGGCGCTGAAGATGCGCGGACCGTCGGCCTGGCCCTTGTTTATCGCTCTCATCAAAGCCAGGTCGGCATGTGCCCGGCTGCCCGTCAGGCGGATGGTGGTGACGCCGGCCAGCAGGGTCTCGCGCGCATTCGCGGCCATGCGCAGCGCCAGTGCCGCCTCGCTTTCATCGTGCAATTCAGCAGTCATCCTGCCGGGCATAACGAGGCCGAGATGAACGTGCATATTCATCAGACCGGGGATGAGCCAGGCGCCCCCGGCATCCACCTGTTGGGCGCCCTCTGGGATGTCCACGCTGCCGGCTTTGCCGATAGCTGCAATCCTGTCCCCTGCCACGAGGATAACGGCATTCTTAATGGACGCTTTACCCGCCAGGTCTACCACCGTGCCGCCGACGATGGCGGTGGTTCCGGCTGCATGTGCTGTCAGGACAGATGCTGTGAGGAAGATCAGAACTACTGTGCTTGACAGTACCCGGTTGATGTTCACTTCACGCCTCCGCATTCGTCATTCCGGGCTTCGCGGAATGACGGGCTGATGCCTCATTACTTCAATAAATTACGGTAAACCTTGCCCCCTTTCATCACCAGCAGGATGTTGCGCAATGCCTTGATGTCTTCCGTGGGGTCACTGTCCACGGCAACGATATCGGCATACTTGCCCACCTCCAGTGAGCCTATCTCATCCTCCGCCTCCAGCATCCTGGCGGGTTCTATCGTTGCCGAGCGCAATGCCTGCAGCGGCGTCATGCCGGCGTCCGCATAGTATTGCGCCTCGCGGGCGGTCGCGGTGGTCCCGTCATTGGGTTCGTGCGGATGCTGGTCGGTGCCCAGGGCGATATTGACCCCTTCTTCTATAGCCATCTGCAGCGCCTTCCAATGCGCTATGCCGGCGGAATCACGCCGTGCCAGGTACCACGGCGGCGAGCCGATTGCCTTGAAGAACGGCTCTGTAGCCGGTTGGCTGACGACGATGGTCGGCACCAGCCAGGTGCCGTGTTCCTTCATTTTCTTCAGGGTCGGACGATCAAGGAAATAACCGTGTTCGACGCTATCCAGTCCGTAGTCTACGGCAATGCTTGTCGCTGTCGGGGAACCGGAATGTGCCGTCACCTTCACCCCGAAGCGGTGGGCCGCGTCGATCACTGCACTGATCTCCCCGGGTGTCATCAGTACTGCATCAAGATCGCCACCGGCGGTGGCTATCCCGCCGGATATAAGGATCTTGATCCATTTTGCCCCGGCGCTGATCTGTGTGCGCGCGGCTTTTACCAGTTCGTCCGGGCCGTCATAATTTCTCTTGCCTTTTGACCCGTGCCCGGCGGTTATCGTAAGTGATTCTCCGGAACTGAAGATGCGCGGGCCGTCCGCCTGCCCTTTGTTTATCGCCCGCATCAGCGCCAGGTCGGCGTGCGCCGTATCCCCCGTCAGACGTATGGTGGTGACGCCGGCCTGCAGGGACGCACGAGCGTTCGCGGCCATGCGCAACGCCAGTGCCGCTTCGCTCTCGTTGGCCAATTCTGCTGCCATCTTGCCGGGGAGGATCAGCCCCAGGTGGACGTGCATGTTCATGAGGCCGGGGATCAGCCAGACGCCCGCGGCGTCTATCTGTTCGGTGCCTTCAGGGATGTTGACATCGTTTGCCGCACCGATTGCCGTGATGCGCTTCCCTTCCACCAGGATAACGGCATTTTCCAGTGGTGCTTCGCCGTCAAGATTGACGACCGTGCCACCGACAATGGCAGTGGCGGCGGCAGGCAAGTCATCGGCTTGAACGGTTATTGCAAGGAAAATCAGGAATATGATACGGAATCGTATCCGCGCTATGCTCATTTCAGTACCCCCAAAAATTATGAGTTTATCGTCTCTCCTGGCCGAAAGCTCATGTTCCTTTGTTCGTCATTGCCCGCGCACGCGGGAATCCAGCCAATAAGAGGTCACCACAGGCGACACATATGATTACGTCCCTGTAACTGGGTACCGGCCATTCCCTGGCCGGTATTACACCTGGAAAAACGTCTTATATTACTCGCCGTAGGTATATCTAACGCGAATGCCGTAGCTGCGCGGCAACGGTTCCACGGTCACACCACTCGCCCATGCCTTTCGATAAGCATTCTGGTAAATACGACTATTGAACACGTTCTCGGCATAACCAGTGATGATGAAGTTCTTATGGCGTACACCAGCGCGCACATTGAAGAAGTCATAGCTAGGTATCTGCCAGGGAAACTCATCCGGTCTCAACAAATCTTCCACCTGAGGCCTATCCACCGTGTCGCGGTATGTCCATTCGACACGAGCAAAACCATCGTAAGTCGGAGTAAGATTGAAAGTATATTCAGCATCAGCCGCCAGGGTCCACTCAGGAGACAATGGAGTTGGGCGGCCGTCCATTACGTGGTTGCATTCCGTAGAAGGTGGTCTGTGGTTGCAGACATTATCTCGAACAAAAATTCTGGCCTTTTCAAATTCCGCCTTGAGGTAACCGGCGCTGAAATTCACAGTCAAATTATCGACAGGAGCGGCAGTAACAGCGACTTCCACACCTTTCGTGAATGCCGAATCAGCGTTACTGACGACTACGCCTCCTTGCTCTCCTTCCACCAGTCCGGACGCCAGAAACCCAACCTGCATATCACTCCAGTCCATGTAGAACGCAGCCGCGTTAATTCTTAGCCGGTTATTAAGGAGATCTGCTTTAACTCCGACTTCATAGTTCCACATGATCTCGTGGTCAAAAGGTACCCCCCGATCAAAAAACCAAGTCACGCCACCTGCCTTGAAGCCTTTTGATATGGTGGTATACAGGTTGATATCATCGGTTATAGAATAATTTATTGAGAACCTTGGAGAGAAACTGGTAAATTTTTTCTTCACCGAAGGATTCGTATCCACTCTTACCTTCCTTGTTTCCTCGCTGTAGCGGCCACCCACTGACAGAGTCAAATTTTGCGTGAAGTCAGCGTCAACCTGGCCGAACAAAGCCCAACCTTCAATCCCATCCCAATCATCTATGGGTCCGGGAAAAGTATCGCCGGGTTGAAAAAAGCCAAGGTCAACAAAAATACTGTCAATACCGGGATGAGTATGAGTATGTTTGTGCCCATTGTCTTCAGCATACAAACCACCGATATTCCAGCGTAGGCGGGACGTTTCATCAAGATTCTGTATGCGTAGTTCCTGACTGAAGCTATCGCGTGAAATGTTCCTGAATTCATAGTAACCATCCAGACTGCTGCCATCCACGTCGCCATTCAGGTAAAAGTTGGAGTTGATATAACCGGTAATACTCGTTAACAGTACCTTGGGAAGTTCATAATCCACCCGCCCGGTTATAATCCGAAAATTGGTGCCAACGTTCTGAGGATAATCGTAATTCACCTTGTTCCTGTTCTCCGGCCAAAAACCAATTCCATCAGGCAGAGCCTCAGCCCTGCCGTCTCCGTCAGCATCGGGAAACCTCTTGAGATCATTCAGATATAACCGTTCTGCAAAGAATGACCAATGTCCGGAAGGTACGCCTTCACGCATGTCTGATCTCTCGGAGGCGATAGTTCCCGTTACATCGACAGTCAGGTCATCATTTGGTGTGAAACGTATGGCAGTCCTGGCATACTTGTATTCAGACTCATTACCGCCACCGATAGGATGGATATTCTTGATGTTTCCGTCAGTCTCGGTGTATTTGATATTGCCACGCACGGCCAGTACATCTTTCACGATCGGGATGTTGACGGTGCCTTCCACGTCCTTGGTATCAAAATTGGAATAATCCACCATCACCGAGCCTGCCAAGTCGTTGTGGGGCTTCTTCGTGGTGATGCTGATTCCTCCTCCTGTTGCGTTCCTGCCGAAATAAGTCGCCTGGGGGCCGCGCAATATTTCAATGCGTTCCACGTCCATGATAGGCGGGTTGCTTGAACTGCCGTTAATACTGAAATCATCCATGTAAAACGCAAATGTAGCTGATCTCAGGGTGGTGTTGACGTCCAGGAAGGTGCTCACACCCCGGAGGGCCAGTTCCCGCCGAGACTTGGAACCATCAGTTTTCCAACTGGCATTAGGGGTTCTCATAACATAGTCCGATACATCTTTGAACATATAAGCCTCAATAGCATCGCCACTGAACGCGGAAATACTGATCGGCACGTCCTGCAGGTTCTGCTCGCGTCTCTGCGCGGTGACCACCACTTCCTCAATCCCGACATTGTCCTGGGCAATGAGAGCGTTGGATAACCCCAACAATATCAGCCCAAAACCAGTAATAACAGGCCGCACAGCCTGGCAGAAACAGTAACAAATGTTATTCATCTCAAATATACCCCTATCCGTTATACCCCTTATGAATGAAGACGTTCTTCCCGTCTGTAACAGAATACCCTATTCACCGTACGTGTACCTTAAGCGAATACCGTATGTCCGAAAGGACGGTTCAACGGACATGCCACTGGCCCAGGCCTTGACGTAGGCATTCGGGTAGTAATTGCTGTCAAATACATTCTCGGCATACCCGGTGATGGTAAAGTTCTTATGGCGGATGCCGGCGCGCACGTTAAAGAAATCGTAGCTGGGCGAATAATAGGGAAAACCCTCGTGTATCAGTCCGGCAACATTGGTCTTGGTCCCGTCCCTGTAAGTCCACTCAACCCGGGCGAAACCATCATAGGTCGGACTGAGGTTAAACGTATATTCGGCGTCTGCAGCCATGGTCCACTCGGGCGCCAGGGGTGTTCTGACACCATCCAGCACATGATTCTGTCCTTCAATAAAGATAACGGCCTTGTCAAATTTTGCGCTCAAGTAACCGACGTCAAGATTCACTATGAGATTTTCGACAGGCAAGGCGGTAAGCGATACCTCAACACCTTTCGAGGTTGCGGATTCTGCGTTACTGACCACATCGAATCCCGCCAGCGCGCCGTCTATCACTACGAATTGCAGGAAGTCCGCCTGCATATCGGTCCATTTCATGTAAAATACGGCGGCATTGAGTCTCAGCCTGTCATCAAAAAGGTCTGCCTTTACACCCAGTTCGTAGTTCCACATGATCTCCGGTTCAAAGAACTGTGTCAGTTCCTCGGAACCGGTCTGGAGCACGACAATTGCGGCATCCGTGTTTATCCCGGCAGATTTGATGCCTTTCGAAATCGTCCCGTACAGGTTGATGTCTTCGGTAACGCCATAGTTGACCGCGAACCGCGGAGAAAAACTGGTAAATTTCTGCTTGACTGTAGCGATCTGGCTTAAAGTGGCGGCAATATAGCTGACATCCGCACTGATCGTTTCTTCGCTGTAGCGACCGCCCAGGGAAAGAGTTAGTTTGTCAGAGAAATCTGCGTCAAACTGCCCGAACAGAGCCCAGCTTTCAATCTTATCATGATCGTCTGTAGTACCGACGGGGATGCCCGCAGGCGCGCCAAATCCATTGTCTCTGCCGGTAAATGTGGTGCTTCTGTAATCACTTTTATCCTCGGCATACAGACCACCTACACTCCACTGGAAGCGGCTCTCGTTGGTATTCTGCAAGCGCACTTCCTGGCTGAAGCTCTGGCGTTCGATATTCCTGAATTCATTCCAGGCATCGATACTGGCGCCATCCACGTCGCCATTCAGGTAAAAGTCGGAATTGATATGGCCGGATATGCTTGTAAACAACACGTTACCCATTTCATAATCCACACGGCCGGTTATCATCCGGTAATTCGTGCCTACCTGTTGGGGGAAGTTAAAATTTACTCTCGTTCTGTTTTCAGGATAGAAACCGACTCCATCCGGAATCGGCTCCCGGATACCGTCGTTATTGGCGTCGGGAAACCTTATACTGTCTCTCTGGTACAGAAAATTACCGAAATTCGAGAAGACTCCGGTCGGGACACCTTCGCGCATGCCCGCCACCTCGGAGGCAAGCGTTCCGGTGATATCCACGGTCAGGTCATCAGTCGGGGTAAAACGGATTGTGGTCTTGGCGTACTTATATTCCGACTCATTGCCGCCGCCGACGGGGTTGATGTTCTTGATATTCCCATCCGATTCTGAATATTTGATGTTGCCGCGCATGGCCAGTACGTCTTTCACGACCGGCAGGTTCACAACACCTTCGACATCTATGGTGTCGAAACGTGAATAATCAACCATCACCGACCCGGCCAGGTCGTTATGGGGTTTTTTAGAAGTAACACTGAGGCCGCCCGCAAGGGCATTTCTGCCGAAGTAAGTCGCCTGGGGTCCGCGCAGGATCTCGATGCGCTCCACATCCATGACCGGCGGGTTGCCCGTACTCCCGTTGACACTGAAATCATCCTGGTAAAAAGCGAACGTGGAAGTCCTCAAACCACGGTTAATATTCAGGAGGTTTGTCGCACCCCGGATAGACAGTTCCCGCCTTGACTTGGAACCGACCGAGGTCCAGGCGGCGTTAGGGGTGCGGATAAGATAATCCGTCACGTCATTGAACATATATGCCTCGACGTTATCTGCATTAAACGCAGAGATACTGATCGGCACGTCTTGCAGGTTCTGCTCCCGTCGTTGCGCGGTGACCACGACCTCCTCAATCCCGACTTCGTCCTGGGCGACGATGGCGCTGGAAAATCCCAGCAGTATAAGCCCGCAACACGTGATCAAAAATTGCACAACACTACCCGGATTATTATTCGTGTTTCTGCTTATCATTACCCTCCCCCCTAGTTGCTGAAGGTCTGCCTGAATTTTCAGGTTTTAGTTTACACGTAAGTTTAACTCACAGATATTGTTGTTTCAATACATAAGTAATCAATTTTTTTGTTGGCTGGATACAACATGAGAACGATTTGTAGGTAAAAAAGCCGGATATATCGCTCATCGTTCCCGGGTCTATCCGCCCCGCCAGCTTTTCTGGGGTACCTCTGTTTGCGCTGAAAGCGTTACAAAGATGAAGAGTACATCCCGTATCAAGGAGCGATTTCCTTAAATAAACTTTTATATTCTTGCCTGTAATTGCTGGGAGTGTCTTTTTCGTATTTCCAGTAAGCCACTGTTTCACGAACTTTTCTAATGTTGATATGCTGTGCTGCACGCATTAAGGCTAATAGTTTCAATGATTTTATCGTCTGTATATTAAAGACACTCGCTAATTCCAGCATATCGTTATCATCGGTAACGACCGGTATATTCAACACGTAAGCGTGCGCCAGGTAATTTATGTCAATGGGCGACACGCCCAGAAGATTTTCATACTTATAATCGTCTAAAATTTCCCGTGTCCTGCCGACTTCCCCTTTTTCTTTTTGAGAGACGGTTATAGTGTGCTTTCTGTTTTGAGAGTATTGCTCTTCGTTTACCCAATGAAACTTGGTCTGCAGTCGAGCACTACGGGCATATTCTTTTTCAAGGTCCGGCAAAACGTGCAAACAATATTCCTTGTCACCAAATACAACGCCTAACAAGGGATGAATGCTTTTTGCTAAACGGAAATAGGAATTGCTGTCTACGAGGAGTCTGGATTGGGTCATCAAGATAACTCCGCATACAGTTCCTTTGCGTCAATCAGCGGAATATCAAGAATTGATTGAATAAAGCCCATGGAATTTCCGTGTTCCACCAGGTATTTTTCCAGGGCGTCAAAAAAAGAAGTTTTGAAAGCTTCTCTGGCAACGTTTATGTAGTCGGCGGCTCCAGGGTTCTCTCCGTCGAATAAGGAACCACTGATTGTCATAAAACGCTTATTAAAGTTGGCGTTTGCGCCGAACAGGCTGTCGCCCAGTTCAATTTCCGGTCTGCCAGCGTTAACGGCATAGTTGTTTATCTCCACATAAACGGAAATTAATGAAATGGCATACTCAAGGGCGTATTCCTTTATCTTCGAAATCCTGTTCCTGTCGCTCCGACTAGCTGAGACATCGTTATAGGCTTGCTCCGCCAGTTTTCCCGGGAACAGTAAAGCGCCGGCAAAAGCATCGGCAAAATCCTCGGCCGGTTCACCTCTCAAATCAGGACTGAACACGTGCCCTAACTCGTGGGCCATCCAGAATTTGAAATCATGGGCCTCAGTATCCAGGTTCAGGTAAATCCAGGTCGTCATGGAATCCGGCAGGTAAATATGCAGGGCATTTTCGTGTACGTCCTTCCTGCCCCATAAAACGGGAATGATCACAGCCTGTAATCCATGGAACATACCGATGAGATCGACAAAGTCGATGACCTGGTCCAAACTCAACTTCGCCGCCTGCCTGACGCTGGCGGCAAAAGACTGGATATACTCATAATCCAGTCTGGGATTTTTCAATCTTGGCGGTTGGATAAATTCATCGAAGGGGAGATAGGGAACAAGGCCGGACAGGAGGCAGCCCATATTTTTTGCCCTGGCAATATGTCTGGCTGTTGTCGTGGCGCTGCCCTTTTTACGAAACGCGATGACAGGTTCATTGGGGTCGGGAGCACGGGTAACAAGGTCATCAAGACCCAATTGCAGGGCGCTGGATATCCTGAGCAGCTTATCAGGGCGGGGATATTTCGCTCCGCTCAACCACTTGGAGGTGATTTCCCTGCTTACATCCAGTTTTTTTGCAAGCGCAGCCTGACTTAAGCCTGCCTGTTCCATGGCTGTCCTGATATTTGCAATGTTGAGTGTCCTGCTCATGACTGGTAGCTATATTAACCACAGCATCAACTTTTGTCAACTTTTAGTGTTAGTAGTTTAGTGTTAGTAGATTAAACTATTGTTTTTTGTTGGCTGGACACAACACAAGAACAATTAACGGATATTGCCGCCCATGAACTTCCTGAGCGGTTTTGCCAGCAACAACAGCAACAGTCCCGCGCCGATTGTAACCAGCACGATTTGCAGGTACAAACCGGGCATGTCGTTCAGCACTCCGGGGTCGAACCGGCCTGCCAGCAACCCCGCTACCAGGTTGCCCATGGCAAGACCGAGGAACCAGATCCCCATCATCTGGCTCAGGTACCGCTTTGGCGACAGCTTGCTGATGGCGCTCAGGCCTACGGGGCTCAAGCATAATTCCCCGGTGGTGTGCAGCAGGTAGGTGAAAAACAGCCAGGTGGGCAATACGCTTTCTCCCGCGGCAACCAGGCCTGCGGCCAGGAACATGACAAAAAAGCCCAGGCCGAGTTGAATCAGGCCCAGCGCAAACTTGACCGGGATGGAAGGATCAAGGTTGCGCCTGCCGAGGTTTACCCACAGGGCCGCCATGAACGGCGCGAGGATCAGGATAAACAGGGGGTTGAGACTCAGGAACCAGCCTGCAGGTATGTTGAAACCCAGCAGTTCCCGCTCTGTGTATCGATGGGCAAACAGGTTCAGGGATGAGCCGGCCTGTTCGAAACCCGACCAGAATATCGCCTCGGCAATGACCAGGATGACGATGACCAGGACGCATTTGCTCTCCGCGCCCGTCAGGTTGCCGTACATGAAAACATAGGCAAAATACAATGCCACAATAACAGTGAGCAGCCAGGTGGAATTCTGCGCCAGGCGCAACGCGTCAAAACTGATTACACCCGCCAGGCCCAGCAATACGATGAAAATTACCAGGCCCAGGCCAATGCCGACGATCAACCAGCCGAAGCGCGGGGCGCTTTCAATCTCCGAATCAGGACGCAGATGGGCAGGATACAACCCTGCGTCCCGGAGTCGATAACGGCTGTACCGGTACTGGATCAACCCCAGCAGCATGCCGATGCCGGCTGCGGCAAACCCGTAATGCCAGCCGAACCTGTCACTTTCGCCCAGGGTGCTGCATACCAGCGGCCCGAGCAACGCTCCCAGGTTGATGCCCATATAGAAGATGGTATAACCCGCGTCCCTGCCGGACCCGCCCTGAGGGTACAATTCGCCGACGATGGCGCTGATATTCGGTTTCAGCAGGCCGGTGCCGAGCACCACCAGCACCAGGCCGACGTAGAAAGTGGGGACCGCCGGGACGGCCAGGGTAAAATGGCCGAACATGATGCCGATGCCCCCATACCAGACGGCATCCTGGGCGCCGATCAGGCGGTCGGCTATCCAGCCGCCCGGCAGCGCCGCCAGGTACACGGCTGCCGAGTACAGTCCGTAAATCGCGGTGGCGGTCGCGTCATCCATGCCCAGGCCGCCTTCAGCAACAGCGGCGGTCATAAACAGCACCAGCAGGGCCCTCATGCCGTAATAGCTGAAGCGTTCCCACATCTCGGTGAAGAACAAGGTGCGCAGGCCGGGCGGGTGCAGAGAATGCGCTTTGCCTGCTGCGGCAGCATCAGGCAAGACCGGATCATTCATTATGTTTCGCTATTATTGTAGTTTTTATCAATTAGTTATAATATTTTCTTCAATTAATTAATGAAGAAAGGGCATCTATCGGCACCGGACCCGCCCGCAGAACTTTGTCGACGAATTCCCGGGTTTTGAAATCCTCACCCAGTCGTTTGTTTTCTGCCGCCCACAATGCCCTGAAACCATGAAATCCCAGGAAATAACTGGGGATCTGCAACGGGTTGTTCATTACCCGGACCCATAGATTCAGCGCGAACTGTGGCGGCAGCAGACCGCGTGTCACCGCAAATTCCATGAGCTGGTCCCTGTTCCATCCCACAACATGCACCATGACGCTGACATAGGCGCGCGTCGCATTTTCCAGGCGCTTCCTCAGGTGGGCAAGGCGCGTAAACCTGTCATGGTCATCCCATCCGGCGTCCAGCATCAATTCTTCACTGAACGTGCCCCAGCCTTCGATATAAACCCCGTTACCGAACAACGTACGCAGGGCCGGCGCCTCGCTCGCTCCGATCTTGAGTTGCAGGTAATGCCCCGGGTAGATCTCATGGGCGATGATCATGGTGTTGAAGTGGTCGTTGAAGGAGCGGTAAAACCCTTCTTTCTGTTCCGGCGTTGAATCGTCGGGAATGGATGGCAGGTAAAACAGCGTATCGGCGCCGGGATTGAACGGCCCGGCCGAATAGACGCCGCCATAGGCAGCGCCGGAAAAGTGGTCGGGGGACAGGCCGACATAGATGGTGCGAGGCAAAGGCACCGTCGCCAGGTCGTTCTCCACCAGGAACTTTTCCGACCTGTCGGTCAAATCCCTGAAGAAATCCAGGAAATCGGCGCGATTGTCCGACCTCGCCTCTTCCATTTTCGCCATTGCCGCCTGCAGCAGTTCATTTTCGTCCGCAAGCATCGGCGCGCTTGATCCCTGCGCATTCCACCAGGCTTTCGCCTCGATCGCCATCAATCTCCGCACTTCTTCAATCTCCGCTGCAGCGCGGTCGCGGAGTTGCGCGGGAGTGAGACCGCTATCCGTAAAAATGCTCAATTTTCGGGCATAATCCTTATCGTCAAGGCGGTCCGGGATTGAGGCGTCCGGCAACACATCCTCACGAATATGATGAAGCAGCGCATCCACCGAGTTGAGGGTATCGTGAATGACCTGTGTTACCTGATCCTGCCGTTCACCCCCGGACCAGTCATGCATCAACCCGGGCAGGCTGTCCTGGTAAAAAGTCCTTGTGCGTTCCAGTACTTCCACAGCCCGCCGGGTTCGTTCGGGGCTGCCGTCCTGCAGGCTCACAACCCCGAGTTGGCACATGGACTGCACTCCCGGCAGGCGTTGCAGCACTGCATCGACTTTCTCTTCCGAAGTGAACTGGTCCCGTACCAGGATATAGGTCAGCGCCTGGGAAATCACCTCGGCATACCAGGAGGGCTGGTTGGCCAGCGCGCCGTCATGGACCCAGCGCTCCAGTTCCCTCCTGGCCTGGCGCCGTAATACCCGCGCGTCAACCTGTTCATCAATGGACAGGTCCGCGAGAGATTCGAGCATCTCCAGGGTGCGCCGGTTATAACCAACCCATTGTTCCACCCTGTTGCCGGAAAAATCCTCGAATTCCCACGCGGCTTCCTTAAGACCGTTGCTCAAGGCCTCGCTGGGATAGAACCTCGCCCACTCTTCTACATAGGCGTTAACAAGTTCATCGAGATTCGGTTTTGCCTGAACCGTCCCGGCAACCAGGCAGAACGCGGCCGTCCATGCGAAAAAATATTTGTTGAATTTCATCATATTGCAGTAACTACTCGCCCCTCTTATCCTGATCTCTTATCCTGACCCTGCTTGGCCGGG
>JAPPLI010000097.1:0-124 GCA_028819495.1 Gammaproteobacteria bacterium
GAGACCGGGGCGGAATCTCTCTACTTCAGGCTCATTCCACTATTGGAAAATACTTAGAAGGTGTCCCTGCGGGGTGTGACTGAAAGTGTGGTCAAGCGACCTGTTGCCAATACTCATCCCACAG
>JAPPLI010000097.1:134-13915 GCA_028819495.1 Gammaproteobacteria bacterium
GACCGGGGCGGAATCTCTCTACTTCAGGCTCATTCCACTATTGGAAAATACTGTTCCTGCCCGGTATAAGTCAGGCGCAGTTCCTGGGAGACCTGTTCTATATCGTTCAGGAACAGACCGTCCAGGTGCACCAGAGCGGATCCATCTCTGTCCTCGTCGTGGCTACGCTCATAATCTTCGTAGCCGGTGACGGACGTCAGCGTGAGCGCATCGGACAGGTCCAGGTTGACGGTCAGGGATACGCCGTAGTTTTCATTGTCCAGTTCCGTGTCGTTCCCGGCGGCGGAACTGTACGGGTCGGCGATGCCGTCGTCCTCGGGCGTGAACGAGTTGTCCACCTTGACCAGCAGTGTGTCGGATTTATCGACGCCGCCGTGTATGTTGAGCAGGATATCCAGCGCGCCCGAGGGCTTCCAGTTCAATAGCCCGCGCCAGGCAGTGCGATCAATGTCACCCACCTTGCCCCCGGTCGCCCGGTTCAACTGAAAACCGTCGTTGCGCTGCGAAGTCTGTACGGCAACCCGGCCGGTCAGCCCTTGCGCTATTTTTCCCCCCAGCGCGCCCTCCAGGATAAAGTGGTCATACCTGCCATAATCCGCGGATAAATAACCTTCATATTCTTCCGTCGGTTTCCTGCTGATGAATTTCATCGCGCCGGCCGTGGTATTACGACCGTACAGGGTCCCCTGAGGGCCTTTCAGCACCTCGACGCGTTCCAGGTCAAACAGTTGAAATCCGAGCATGGCCGGTGATACCAGATAAACCTCGTCAATGTAGATACCCGCCGCCGGGTTGTTGTTGACGGCATAATCGTTCAGCCCCAGCCCTCGGATACTGACGTTGGTGATGCTGTTGCCGAAGGTTTCATTGATGTTGAGGTTCGGCGTCTGCGCGGCAAGGTCGATTGGTTGGCCCAGCCGCTGCTCGCGAATATCATCGCCGGTGAATACCGTCACCGCCACACTGACGTCGCTCAGGTTTTGCTCGCGCTTTTGTGCGGTAACGATGATCTCCTCAATCTGCAGGCCGGCGTCCTATGCCGCGAGATTGCCTGCCCAGACTGATAAAATTGTCAGAATGATTACATTAACTATTGACTTGTCAGTAGATGTGTTCATATCAACCCTCCCCTTTCATAGGTACACAACCGGTTTTAAATTTTGCTGTCCCGTTGAACAATCACTTGCTTTTACAATTTTTCAATGGGAATAAATTCTTCTTCCAAGCCAAATGCCTGCGGGCCGAAAACAGCCAGAGATTCGGGCCTTCTCATGATCGGCGCCGCGCTGGTTCCGATGACCTTGACCCGTTGACCATATTTCATGGCCTCGACCGTAACAGGCTGGCCGGTTTGCCGGTCCACGATACAAATCAAATCCGGCACGACGGCGACTGTTTTCCCATCCACACGGGCAACCAGATTCTCGTTCTGAAACAAAACAGTCATGCGTCGGGCACTGCCATCAAGCGCAGCAAGCTCACAGTGCCCCATGGAAAAGCCCCTGGTGGTTTCTCTTCTGAGGTCCGTGATCTTTCCATCGAATAACACCTTGCAGTGGTTGTAGTATTCAGTGGAACGCAAATAAGCAAGCAGGGACTCGACAGGTTCCCCATTCTTCCTGCCCTGTGCGATGGCGCGGCCAATGCCCAGCGCCAGGGTTAGCGTCCCCTTTACCCCATAGTCCTTAACGTCACGTCCGGTCATGGGATAACAGGAAATCATGACGCTGAGTCCCATCTGGATAGCGGCGGCGCGAATCAAATCTTCCGCCCGCTTTCCATCATTCGTTTCAACAATCACGGTCTCCAGGCGTTCATCGACAATCACCGCGGGGGTAGCAGGCACCCCATAGACATGGAACGTGACCATTTGCAATTCGGGAAAAGCCCGTCCCATTCCATCACAATTCACCAGGGGCAGCCCCAGGCGCGCCGCGGCAACGATGGGTATCATGGAATTGATGCCGCCGATTTCGATGGGGCAGAGCGCATCCGGTTGGCGGCCGACAAGCTGCGCAAGCCGCTTGACAGAATGATCAATATCTTCCCCGGATGCGGCCTTCTCCACCAGGACTGTTGGCGCGCCCAGCATTGCCGCGGGCAATACGGTTGCATCGTCATCCAGTTCATCGACTTCAATAATTTCCGGCATGCCGTATTCCCTGATGGCGTGTGTGGCCATTAACCGGCCTATGTAAGGGTCGCCGCCGCCGCCCGTTCCGAGAAATGCTGCGCCCTGGGCCAGATCCTCCAAATCCTCCAGCGTGATGAAAACGCTTTCGTTCTCTGCTGCTGCGACGTTTAACATACGCGCATTTCTCCCGCGGCTTTCGCGCGCACCCGAACGGCATTGCCCGGCATGTAGGCCAGTGGTATTTCCTCAAAATCTATGATTTCAACAGTCTTTTCGTTGGCTCCCGCAGCCATGGCCCGATTGATTGCATCCGTTTTCGCGCTGTCCAGCGCCTCTTCCCGCGTGATTTGTTCATAGGAATAGACTTTGTCGGTTTCTCCTCCTACCTGGGCAATGGATGCTCCGATTGCATTAGCAACCTCGGCATGTTCAGGAACTATGCATTCCGTCGTGCCGGCAATGGATTTTCGGACAAGAATTGAACCCCCGCCAACCAGGATAAGCGGTAGCGGTTCGGCGCTCGTTTTCAGGCGATCGACGCCTTCTTCCACCATCCTGTGTATGACGTTTGCCGTTTCTTCTATAAATGCTTCGGAGAGATCAGCGACGGCCGATCGGTTGCCGATGTCAGCAAAACCGGCGGCAACTGCAACATCGGTCGCTGTCAGTTGTGTTCCCCCAAAAACATACGCATCTTCCACCAGGCGGTAACCAACTGATTGGGGACCGACCCTGGTTTTCCCATTTTGACTGACAAGGCTCCCCCCACCCAGTCCCAGGGCTAGGATATCCGGCATACGAAAGTTGGTACGCACGCCACCGATATCCGCGGCAGCGGCGGATTCTCGAGGAAAACCATTGACCAGCATGCCGATATCAGTCGTAGTACCGCCAATGTCGACTACCAGGGCATTCTTGAGCCCGGATAAATAAGCAGCGCCGCGAATGCTGTTGGTCGGGCCTGAAGCAAAGGTCAGCACCGGGTATTTCTCTGCGAATTCGGCGCTCATTAATGTCCCGTCATTCTGGCTGACGTAGAACGGCGCTGAGATATTGAGACCCAGCAAAGCCCGGCGAAATGAAGTAATAAACCTGGCGGATAAATCGGCCAGGCTGGCATTCATGATGGCGGCGTTTTCCCGTTCCAGCAAGCCAATCCGGCCGATACGCGACGACAGGGTAATCGGCACATCCGGCAGTTCATTACCAACGATCTCCCCGGCGCGCTCCTCCATAGCGCTGTTCACCGGCGAAAATACGCCACTGATTGCGACCGACCGTATGCCTTCTGCCCGCATATCTTTTGCTGCGGATGCAATCGCTTTCTCATCCAGTTTTGAAATAAGCCTCCCGTCGAATTCATAACCACCCTCTACCAGGTAGTGGTGCTTGCCAATAACAGCAGAAATGTCGTCAGGCCAATCGACCATGGGCGGCACGCCGCGTGTGGCGGGCAGGGCCAGACGTAATACGCCTACTTCCTGCAAATGCTTGCGTTCAATAAAGGCATTCGTAAAATGAGTGGTGCCTACCATGACGGATTGCATGTCTTCCGGAGCGGCCTGGCATATATCGAGCACGTTGCTGATGGCAGCCACGATTCCATCATTGACATTCCTGCTGGTAGGCGCTTTATGTATGGCTTTCACTCGGCGGCCGTCCATCAATACGGCATCCGTATTGGTTCCTCCGACATCTACGCCAATTCTCATGTTTAGTTTGCTCCAAATCGCTTTTTTAATTACTTGTTTTGATGATTTTTCCTGAATAGCAGTTGACACTATTTCATACCGAAGTTTTTCCGGGATAACAGCGATTTAAGGTGTAGTTGCCCGGTTAAATTGAGTAGTACCCTCTTTGGTTGTTAAATTGGCTACCTACCCGAACGGATAGTTAATCATCGACTGGTATTGACACGTTAACGGCGCAATCCTAATGTAAGTGACATGAAGGAGTCGCGCGATATTGAAACTATCCCGTTGTTCCCAACCTGGCTGATGCGTTCCAAGGCGCACCCTGCCCGGCAGCGTGTTGAAGTGTTACAGCGTCCGTCCCTGCTCAAACAGCTCGATGCCTGCCTGGATGCCACCTTGTCACTGGTCTGCGCTCCGGCAGGCTACGGCAAGAGCACACTCTATGCCGACTGGCGCAACAAGCTGTTACGGGACAACGTCAAGGTATGCTGGCTGTCACTCGAGCAGGATGACAACGACGCATTCCAGCTCCTGACCTATATTGCCTACTCACTGTACATGGGCGGCCTGGACTTTTCCGCGGCCGGGATAACGGAAAAATTCCACTCCGGCGATCTCTCGGCGCGCACGCTCCTGAGCATCATACAGCGCGTGATTGAAAGCGAAGATCAGAAAACCGTGATCATCTTCGATGACTTTGAAAATCTCAACGAAGAAACAATCGACCGGGTAATCCAGCCGTTGCTGACCTATGCGCCGGCCAACCTGCACGTCGCTGTTGCAAGCAGGGACGACCGCCGATTGAAGGTGGCCAAGCTGGAAATGGAAGGGCTGGCGTTGCGCCTGCCCGCAAGGAGTCTCAATTTTACAGTGGATGAACTCAGGCTGTTCTTCGAGGATTACCTGCCCGCGGAAACCATAGAGGAAATCCGGCGTCTGACGGAAGGCTGGCCTGTGGCAGTACAGATGCTCAAGAGTTCCGTGAAAGCCGACCGGGACATAGACCGCGTGCTGGCAAATATGATCTCCTCCTCCAGTGTCATTACCACCTACCTGTCGGAACAGATTTTCTGTGGGCTTGACAGCAACCTGCAAAACTTTTTAATGGACATCTCATTGATGGACGGGATTTCCTGTGAACTTGCGGATTACCTGCGTAAGGCCGATGACAGCAAAGCGACGTTTGACGCCTGCCATACGCTGAGCGCCCTGGTTTCTCCCGTGGAACAGGTGAAAAACACCTGGCGCTTGCATCCCCTGTTCCGGGACTACCTGCAGCAAAAGCTGTTGTCTGCCTGCCCGGAGCGTGCTTCAGCCCTGCACCTGCGCGCGGCTGACTGGTTCACCGGGAGAGGTAATCTCGTTCGCGCCGTGAGACATGCGGTACAGGCAGGCAACTCGCGACGGGCAGTGGAGATTATAGAGCAACAAGGCGGCGTCATACTCTGGTTGCGGGAGGGGCTGACCCGTCTGAGGTCCGCCCTGGGCTTGCTGGACGAAAACGCAATTTCCTCGTCACCCCGTATTACAGCCATCCGCTGTATCCTGGATATCAGGGAGGGCCAGGTTTACCAGGCGCGCAAACGCTACAATGCCATGCTGGAGCGTTACCGCCATACGCAGGACGGGTTCGCGCAGGCGGATCGGCAACGCATCGACCATGAGCTCATGCTGGTGGAATCGCTCCTGGCCTGCTACGAGGGAAAAATGCAGTCGGAGCAGTTCTGTTCCCGGTTCACACAGAACATTTCCCGGATTGACCGGAACGATCATGCAAGCCTCGGATACCATCATAACCTGCTTTGTTTTGCCTACGCGCAAAGAGGGATGCTCCGTGAAGCCAGGTACCATGCCGGAGAGGCAACAAGGGAATACCGGCTGCTTGGATCGTACTACGGTGAAGCCTACATTAATTTCCACCTGGGGGATATTTCCTTCGCCGAGGGGAACAGTGAACAGGCCAGAAGCAGTTACCAGGCCGGCCTGAACCTGTGCCGGCGGCATTTTAATGATGATATGAGCATAAAGCTGCTCGCCAAGGTATTGATGGCAGAGTTGAATTACGAACTGAATCAACTGCGGGGCATGTCCAACACGTCCGTTTCCATCGCAAGACAACTGGAAGAACGTGAAGCCTGGTTCGATATCTATGCGGCAGGTTACACCACCGCAAGCAACGTCGAATTTACAAGGCATGGCATCGATGCTGCAGACGCTATCCTGACCCGAGCCCTGAGTTATGCAGGGAGGCAAAAGCTGGAACGTTTAATCAACCTGCTGTTGTTCCAGCGTATTGACCTGTTGCTACGCGCCAACATGGACGAGGAGGCACAGCGCGCCTTCAGAGACTCGGGACTGCGGTTGGAAAACTACAGAAACCCGGGTCAGAGCGATATTGCCTGGCGCGAGCGCCATGCCGCAGTACACGCGATTATCCTGTTACAGATCAGGAAAAAAAACTACGAAGAAGCCCTGGCTGCGCTCGGCAGTTTCTCCCGCCATGCACAATTCAGCGGCCACCTGAAACCGAACCTGAGATATGAAATATTAAAGAGTATGGCATATCGGGGGAAAAACGATTATGTGTCGGCATTCAAACACCTGGAGCAGGCGTTGCGACTGTCCGCAAAGTCCGGTTTTGTTCGCTCATTTATTGATGCCGGCAGCGAATTACACGAACTTCTGCAACTGTACATGGTTTCGCCGGAATATGCGCCTCCCCCGCCTGAGTACAGGCAGCAGGCGGAAATAATAGCCAATTACTTCAACGCCGCCGGCGAACCGGACGCCGGTGATGAATTGTTGAGCAAGAGAGAGAACGAAGTCTTGACATACCTGGCCCAGGGCCTGTCCAACAAGCTGATCGCCAGAAACATCGGCATTTCGGAAAACACGATACGGTTCCACCTGAAGAATATCTACCACAAGCTCCAGGTCAACAACCGCCTGCTGGCCATCAGCGCGGCGCGGGAAAGGAAGATAATTTGAGGGAAACGTATCTATAATTGAATGGTTCCTTCAAGATATAATCTCGCAGTTCCGGATATGGACACTATGCCATTGTCGATTTCGCAATTTAATGTACCGCCACGCGGTGATAACTGTCGCGCAATAAATTTGTCCTTACCCAATTTCTTCTTCCAGTAGGGGACGAGAGTACAATGTGCCGATCCTGTTACCGGATCCTCCTTAATCCCGATATCTCTACTTCCAAACCAGCGCGAGACAAAGTCTATTTCCGGGTTTCTTCCCATTGCAGTCAAAATAGTGCCTCTGAGATCAATATCTGAAATCAATTCGTAATCAGGGGTAAATGTTTGAATAAAGCTTTCACTTTTTACTTGAACCAGGTAATCGTCACTCTTACATACATCAATGATTTGATCTTCTCCGAAACTCTCAATCAGTGCGCCGGGAATTTCATTAACGCTCTCAATTTTCATTGCACGCATGTTCAGTTTGTATGCATCCCCACTGATATCAACAGTGATATCTTCTTTAACAGTATGAAATTGAATCGTGCTGCTGCCGTGATTCATTTTTGTATGTAACACGAATGCACTTGCCAGGGTTGCATGCGCACATCGTTCTATTTCGGTAGTCGGACTAAACCAGCGTAATTTGTAACCATTATCGTGTGGGACAAAAAATGCTGTTTCAGAATAATTATTTTCCTTTGCGATAGAGAGCAATAAATCGTCCGGCAACCATTCGGTTAACGGACAAACGCCGGCAGGGTTACCGCCATTTATCGCACTGGTAAATGTATTAATTTGATAAAACGGAATTTGCATTACATATTGATTAATCTCAGTATGACTTAGCCGAATAAGTTCTTAAAAATGTGTGGCCCATTGGACTGATTTCCTGTCATTTGACTGCTTTAAGTTTTTGTACCGGCGGTTCAAAAAGCGGCAAATTAAAACCAATAACAGGCTTATTAGTTGCCGGTGTTGGGTACATTTTCTTGCTGTGGCTTAAATTCAGCTTAATCAATCCTTGCGAGATGACTAAGCAAGTTGTGGTCGGATCAACAACAGGAACATCATAGCCTTTCGACTTCAGCAATTTCTCTATAAAAGCCGCACACCCGATAAAACCGGTGCACCCCAATACAATGCCATTAGCCCCATCTTCCTCAATAGCTCTTAAGGATTCTTCCGCTAGTTTTTGTTTTACAGCACCAAGGTTTTTGTGAATATCCAAAACAGGAATGTCAATCCAACGAATTGAAGCTAAATGGTCATAGACGCCATATTTTTTAGCGAGATCTTCAAACAGGCCGACAACACTGTCCAATACGGTTACGATACTGAAGCGTCCGCCTAACATTGACGCTACATGCATCGATGTTTGGCCAGCGCCTAATACCGGAATAGAGACTGCCTCTCGAGCAGGAAAAATGCCCGCATCACCACAACTGTCAATGATGACCGCATCAACACCTTCGTTCTCTGCTTCAATGGCTTTAAGAATAACGCCCGTAGCGGCAAGTGCTTCGTCAATTTCATTTTCAACAGAAGATGGTCCTATATCAATATTGACAGCGTCAATTTTAAAATCATCATTTTCAAATTCTGCTACACCATCTACGAATCCATCGACTTTCGTAATGATAGGTAAAATTAGTCTGATGTGCCTTTTCATGGTTACGATACCTCTCGAATAATGTCATTCAGGTATAGACTCGCAGTCTTTATACCGAATAAAACTGTGTAAGTTTGGTCATACCTTGACTCATCGTGCATTCTAATTTTACGAGTCGATAATCCTGTTTCAATCAGTGATTTGGGTGGATTTACTACTTTTTTCGGGTAGGAAATATTAGAAATTATCACCTACCCGGTGCTGCACAGATCCCGATTATTTAAGCGCTGCCAAAAAGTTAATTCAACTCGCATATGCTTACTTCCACACCTGCTCAGCGATGCGGAGTAAGTTTCCGCCAAGTACTTTTTGAATGTCGTCCTCTGTATAGGATCGATTCAGTAAACATTCGGTAAGCTGGGGAAAATTCTCGGGCGCGACCACCTCAATGGGAACATCATAACCTGCCGTCCTGGGGAAAGTTTTTGTCATCTTCCTGGTGACTTTGGCTATTTCCGTATCATCGAAAATATAATCAAGTCCAATACCCACGTGGTCGATACCGGCAAGTTGCACAATGTAATCGATATGGTCGGCAATACTTTCCACGTCTGCGCTACCTGAGCCCAGGAAAATGTTCACTCCATTGATGCCAATGACACCACCTTTTTGAGCACAGGCCGTAATCAACTCATCCGGAATATTACGGTCATGTTTTTTGAGGGCACGGGCATTTGAATGTGAAAAAATGACTGGCTGCCGACTATACTGCATAGCTTCCATTGCGGTTCGATAGCCGGTATGACTCAAACAGACAACCATCCCTACTTCATTCATTTTATCAATAAGTGCCTTCCCTGCCGCTGTCAGTCCCTTATCAGGTTCATGACAGCCGCCCCCCGCCCAATTCCCGCGGTTATAAGCTAACAGCATCCAGCGAACTCCTAAGTCGTATAACATCGGAAGCAGGTTGATCTGCCGTTGTAAGGGAGCCGCTCCCTCCAGGTCGAAGGTCACAGCCAATTTACCTGTGGTATGCGCGAGTTCTATATCCTCAACAGATTCAACCATCAGGTAATTGTGTGGACGCACCCCAATCCAGTCCCGCATTTGTGCAAGAACGCGCATGCAGGCCTCCAGTCCGATTTCCCCATAACCTACATTGATACTGGCAACATCAACACCCGCATCCCGGTAACGCTGTAATTGCGGAATAAATTCCAGGTTTTTTTTCAAATCCAGAGGCAGGCATCCATGGTTATCCCATACTATGGAATGGTTGTGCAACACTTCTGCCTTGTGCGAAACATTCCAGTTACGTTTCCTTTCCTTTGAGTATTTCCCATTCATAAACTCTCAACCTCCAAGCCGTAGTGCCACTGAGACACCGATAAAATTAGCAATCACATACCCTAAGATACCGCATAGCAACGCGGGAGTAACCAGGCTGTGCCACTTGTGGTGCGCTGCCAGCGCCGCGGCAGGCGCCGGCCCCAGAATACAGGCATTCGACGCGGTGATTAATTCAGCGTAATTAAATCGGAACAGCTTCCCGACAGTTAATGTGAAGAGGACATGAATCAAACAAATGATCGCGGCATAAACCATCAAAACAGGACCGAAGGTAAACAATATCGATATATCGGCGCCGGCCCCTACCACGACGAAAAAAACATACATCAGGAACATCCCGATTTCAAAATCGCCGCGCACCGCGCCCAGTTGGCGCGGCATTAAATTGGCTGTCAGGACAGCAAACAAGGTAATGAATAATAAGGAAAAGCGGGATATGGAAAAATATTGCGCGATAAAAAAACTGAACCAGCAGATTCCTGAAGCCAACAATATAACCAACGCGATGCCGAACCACCCCGGGTGTTTGCTTTTATAGCGCGACGCTTCGGTATTCAGCGGCGCAGTGGAAACAGACAAATCCGATTTTGGGGGAAACTGCCGCATAAACCACGTCGATGCGGCCGTTAATGCCAATAAGACCAGGTACCCCGTGCCGACTATCGCCTCGGAAGCAAGCGCCGCGGACAACAGCCCCCCGTCATTGAATTCCAGTGCCTGTGAGACGGCGACGAAGTTCATCGAGCCGCCGGTATAGGTTGCGATGAACACCCCCAGCAGTTTGGCCGCTTCCGATCCAAGGGGCAACAGGAGAAATCCGCCGAACGCCCCCAAAACCGTGCCTGATACACAAACCAGAAAAACAAAAACCAATCCGCCGGTGTGGGTAACTACCTGGCGCAGGTTTGCCTTGAATAACAATAACGCGACGGCGAATGGTACAAGATAAACGACAATGAGTTCATAAACGCGGGAAGCGTGCGGCAGCAGACCGATATTTGAGAATATCGCCCCCGTGATCAAGGCAATCACTGCCGCGGAGACCTTTCTGCCGAAATCGAAGCGCGCACACCATAGCGCGAAGATTACAATCACCAGAATTTGCGCGACAACCAACGCGTTGGTAAAAATCAGAACTTTCCTTTCAAGGCGACGCCAAGGGTACGTGGACGCGTGGTATTAATCCGGACATCACCGACAATACGGTTGAAATACAGGACAGCCCTCTCGTCCCAGAGATTATCCGCAAAGAAAGCAAGCTGCCACTTGTCTGTCTCAACTCCCACGCGCAAATTTCCAAGCTGGTATGGCTTCTGGCGGTCCGCGCCGGCGCCACTCGTGCCCGTCGCGGCTGCAAATCCGTTGTAGGAACTACCGACATGCTGAAAATTAAAATTGACAAAGCCGTCAATACCCTGAAAGACTGATCGTTGGTAGTTAAATCCTGCAGTGAAAGTAACTTCGGGCACACCCGGAATACGATCACCCGAACGCCCGTCTCCCGGCGGAAGCTGATCATCGGTAAGTTCACTGTTGACATAAGAGGCCGTACTGAAGATTTCAAAATCCGCGAATGAAAATGGCAGGGCGCGCAATTCCAATTCGGCGCCCACACTTCTTGCGCCTCCTGCATTTATCGTAAAAGTATGACCATCACTT
Organism: Gammaproteobacteria bacterium; assembly: GCA_028819495.1. GTDB lineage: Bacteria > Pseudomonadota > Gammaproteobacteria > Eutrophobiales > Eutrophobiaceae > JAAXHV01. The sequence continues at coordinate 11,562 of JAPPLI010000097.1, forward strand.
CGTATAAAGTTGGTCTGGATATCATTCCAATCGATATAGAACCCGGCGCCGTTAAAAACAAGTCTGTTGTCTCCCCAACTGGTCTTGAAACCCGCTTCAAAATTCCATAAGGAATCCGAATCAAACTGGGATGGCGCCGACTCGCCGGTAACCGGATCGGAAGGCACCCCCTGCCCTGTGGGGCCTCCTTCGCGAAAGCCCTTGGAAGCCACGCTATAAACGAGAATTTCTTCGTTAACGTCGTAAGATAACCGGAACTTCGGACTGACTCCACTTTCATCCGCCCCCGAATAAATGGTTTCGAGCATACCCGGACGCCCCGCCAGCAGTCCGCCGCTGAGAGCAACCACATCCTGTTCAATATCGAACCAGCGCGCGCCTGCGGTTGCAGTCAACTTGTGAGTGATATTGAAATCCAACTCGCCGAATACTGCAATTTGTTTGCGGTCAAGCGTCGTATCAGCATCAAGGACGTCTCCGCCCAGCGCCTCTGCCCCGGCATCCTGGATAAATATTTCCTCATCGTCCCGATAATACACACCCAGCACCCAATCAAGGTGGCCGCCGAATAATCCCTGATTCGAGGTCAAACGGACTTCCTGCACCCAGGATTCGAATCCGATTAAATCATCCAGAAAAATCGGCAGGCCACCGAGCAGGGGCGATATGTCGCGCAGGTTGATGACCTCCCTGTCAAAGTAAGCGGTTGACGAACTTAAAGTTGCGTTTCCCAGGTCCCAATCCAGTGTCAGGTTTGCCAGGTGAAACTCATCGGCAAGCTTTTCTTCAAAATTACGCTCCTGTTTCAGATCTCCCAGGTCGGGATCATACTGGGCTTTCCCCGGTGTATCCGAATCCTGGTATAAATATGAAAATGCAGCGGAAACGTTTTCGTTGAAATCAATGGCCATCATGCCCCGGAAGCCTGTGGTCTCCGTCTCATTTACATTATTCTCATCGAGCGTTACATTGTCCACAAAGCCCGAGTCTTCGACCTGGTAAGCCACCAATCTCAGCCCGAGTTTGTCTTTTGCTACCGGCACATTCACGACACCTGCAAGCTCGTAATTTGTGCCGCCTTTTTCCGTTGACCCCAGGCTTGAATTAAATTCAACGCTGAAATTTTCCAGGTCGGGTTTATTCGGAACATAACGCAAGGTCCCGCCTATGGAACCCTCACCGAATAAGGTCCCCTGCGGGCCTCGCAACACCTCTATGCGCTCAATGTCGAAAAGACGCAGGTCCGGACTGAAACGCCGGCTTCCAACCGGCACGTCATCAAAATACATTCCTACCACTGCGCCTTCATCGCGGGACGCAACGCCGGTGGATACACCGCGCAGGACAATCTTGTTTTCCGGGCTGTTATTGCCTACATAAGAAAGTCCGGGGACACTTGTCACAAAATCGGCAAATGACCGGGCGCCGATATTTTCCAGGTATTCCTGGGAAAGGGCGGTAACCGCAACAGGGGCATCCTGCAGGGCTTCCGTCCTGCGGCGGGCAGTCACCTCAATTTCCTCAAGGACCAATGCGCCTTCCGCTCCTGAATGTTCTTCCGTTTGCGCATGGATGATGCAGGTTGGAACAAAATACAAGGATATAATCAGGGCAGCGGCGGTAAATGCCTTATTGCGGGAATGCAACCCCATGTCTGGATTAATCATCAGTATTACCTCATTCGGTTTCAGGCTTCACCCGTCATGTATATCCTGACTCAAGGTGTAGTATTTCTATTTTTTGAGTAGTACCCATTTTTATTTTCCAGTGACATTTCTACCCGAATGAGTAGTTCGCAATTCTTGATATCGACGCTCTGCGGGCGCTTATGGACCTAGGGCGCCGCCTGGGCCTGCCCCGCAAACTTGACTTTCAGAATTATCATAGCCAGTAGCCGTACCGGACGTCTTATCGGCAACAGCAGAAAATCAGAAATAGGTGTATAATATAGCTCACATTTTGGAGCTTATTTTGGAGAAAATCATGAGACGTGTCCTTGCCGATTGCTCTGCAAGCATTTCAGAATTGAAGAAAAATCCGACTGCCTTGTTAAAGGTATCTGCCGGCGCGCCGGTTGCGATCCTGAACCATAACAAGCCTACGGCATACCTGGTTCCTGCCGAAACCTACGAGTGGATTATTGAAAAACTGGATGATATCGAGCTTACAGCAATAGTTGAGACTCGGCGTTCTGAGAAAGCTGACGCTATTGAGGTGAGCCTGAGTGACTTATAGGCTCAAGTTCCTTCCCACGGCACTGAAGGAATGGAATAAGCTTGCCCCGACCATAAAAAACCAGTTCAAGAAGAAACTGGCCGAGAGAATCAAGAACCCCCATGTCCCATCGGCGAGAC
>JAPPLI010000190.1 GCA_028819495.1 Gammaproteobacteria bacterium
TGCGCTGGAACGCGGGTTATGTCCTTGCCATGGTGCTCGTCTGCACCATGGCGCTGTATATTTACCATTACCTGGTCAGGATTTAAGGAACCTCTGATTAAGTCAGAGGTTCCTGCGATACAGGGAAGTATCGCCAAAATCAATGACTGTAAGGCGTTGATTTTGCGAGCAATGCAAAAATCGCATTTTTGTATTGCGTGCTCTGGCAAGTCCAGGATGGACTTGTTCAGAGCTTCCTTAATTACGCGAACGCGCTGTCGGGCAGTCCCAGAATGGCTTTCCAGACGTCGTGCATGGATTTTCTGGCGTGGCGCACTGCGTGACCGGTATTGTCGTCCAGCAGCGCGCTGATGATCTCCTCGTGCCGGGCGATCCACTGTTCATGACTGCCGCTCACGGTCAGGCCCTCCATTGCCAGCCTGAATAACGGCGCCTGCAGGCGCAACCTGATCTCGGACAGTACCGGGTTCCCGGCCAGGTCAGCCAGATCGCCCCAGAAACGGGCGTTCTCATCCATATATTCCAGCACCTTGATGATAGTCACCGACCGGTCATGGAATTTCCAGGCCGCGTTGAGGGACGCATGCAGACGCTTCCGCATCTCCGGTTCTTCAGCCTGGCTACCGATTTTCCGGATAATCAGCAGCGATATCTCTTCCAGCACCTCGAAGATATCGAACACCTCCTCCCGGGACACCTGCCGGACTGATGCGCCGCGGTTCCTGTCGATCTTCACGATCCCTTCCGAGTGCAGGCGTTTGAAAACGTCACGCACCCTGCCCCGGGTAATATCCAGGTGCGACATGATGTCCACCTCGACCAGGCGCTGCCCGGGCACGAAACGTCCCTGGAGGATGTCTCGTTTGAGTTGTTCTACTGCGTTGTCAATATCCTGCATTAACTTGTCTCTTTTCCGTCGTGCCTGCTCGCGGGGACGGATTTAAAATCCGTCTCACCGGTGACACTGTTGAATCATGATTTCGATTTCAGGGCTTGCAGTAGCTTATCCGGAGTAATAGGTGGGTCAAGCCGTACGCCGATAGCATTGTACACCGCGTTGGATATGGCGATGGGCACCGCGCAGGTGACGCCTTCGCCTATCCCTTTCGCCCCGAACGGGCCATCTTCATCATAGACCTCCTCAAACATGATCTCCGGGTCGGGCATGTCCAGGGGACCCATCAGTTTATAATCCATGAAATTCGGGTTAAGTATGGCGCCGGTTTCATCATCGAATACCAGGTGCTCAGTAGTGGACAACCCCATTGACTGGTAGTAGCCGCCGGCGACCTGGTTTTCACATACCGCCGGGTTGACGATGGTACCGCTGTCATGCACCGCGACAAACTTGATCAGTTTCATCTGTGCAGTGCGGGTATCGATCTCCACCTCGGCAAAGTCCGCCATCATCATCTTGCCGGCCTTGTCGAACTCCACTCCTTTCGAGGCGCTGCCTATCACTTCCGGAGCAGCCAGGTACTCAAAAATCGGCGTACTCATCAATTCCTTGAGGGTAACGCCGCGATCTTCGCTGCCCTTAACGAAAATTCGACGATTCTTGATGTCGAGATCCGCGGGATTGGCTTCCAGGTGTTTCGCTGCGTATTCCAGTATCTGCTCCTTCGCATGTTCGGCAGCGGCCTTGGTGGCGCGCGCCACCATGTGCATACCGTTGCTGCCGAAGGTAACCATGGTGTGACCGCAGACTTCAGTGTCGCCATCGATCACGTTGATATCTTCCAGTTCCACACCCAGCACCTCGGCGCACACCATCGCCTGGGTGGTATCACCGGCCTGCCCCATGCGCCCGATACCCGTGGTCAACGCCATGGTGCCGTCGGGGTTGACCTTGACGGTAATACCGTTGAAACCAAAAAATGCCAGGCCGCTGATATGGGTCGAGATCCCCATGCCGACGCCGCGCACCTTGTGACCGTCCACTGAGGACGGGGTGCCCCATCCTTTCCACTTGTTCTTCCAGTCCATGGCTTCGGCGCCCCGGGTGATGCACTCCGCAAGCCCGGAACTGGTCAGTTCCACCGTTGGATTTTTATTGAACAGCAGCTTGGCGAATACGACCTCCTGGGAGGTATGGCAGATGTCGCCGGTCTTCCAATGGTTCTTCAGGTGGAACTCGACCGGGTCCATGCCGACCCTTTCCGCCGCCATATCCACCGTCTGCTCGATCGCGTAGGCTAGTGTCAGGTCTCCCACCCCGCGCATGCACCCGGCAGGCAGCAGGTTGGTCGCCACGCCAATGAACTCCACCCTGGCATGCTCGGTGGTATAGATATCGGCAACGGATTGGTACGGATCGAATTTATTGCCGTAAGCGCCGTTATCCATCAGGTGGCGGTATGACTGTGAAACCATTTTTCCGTCCTTTGTTATCCCGATCTTCGCATCGATCAACGGGCGCTCGCGCCGCTTCACAGTGGTCTGGACCTCATCCCGCGTCAGCACCAGCCGTATCGGACGACGCGCTTTCCTGGCAATGGCAATCGCCAGCAACATAAAATTATTACCCCACCATAGGCCGAATGACCCGCCAGTGGGTGTACTGTAGACCCTGACCTTGCTGGGCGAGAGTTCAAAAAAATCGGTGACTGCGTCCCTGATCCAGAACAGGGCCTGGGTGGATGTCCACAGGGAAACACTGTCTCCTTCCCAGTGGGCAATACAGGCATTCCTGTCCAGCGGGGCATGTTGCTGGTTGCCCAGGGTGATGCGGTTTTCAATGATGTAATCCGCCTGCTCGAAACCCTCCTCGATGTTACCCCATTCAAACAGGGAAGGCGGAAGGCTGTTCGGCCCCCACGGCCGCACCTGTGGCGCACCCTCTTTCATTGCCTCTTCCATATCAAATATGGCAGGCAATTCCTCGTATTCCACCTCTATGAGTTTGAGGGCTTCTTTTGCGGTTTCCTCGTCCACCGCAGACACGACTGCGACCTCGTCACCCACGTAACAGACTTCCGGTGAGATCATGGGCCCCATGAAATTGAAGCTGAAATCATGCCACGGCGAACCACAGGTCTTCTTCTTCCCGGTTATATCATCCTTGTGGGTAATGACCGCGCTGACCCCCGGCAAGGCCTCGGCGGCAGAGGTATCGATATGCACCACTTTCGCATGGGCATAGGGACTGCGCAGCACTTTGGCATGGTGCATGCGGTGCATTGCTGGTAAATCACCGGCATACTTGAGCTTGCCGGTGACTTTTTCATAGGCATCCAGCAAGGGTAAGCTTTTTCCGACGACAGATGTTTCAGATGTCATTTCTCTTTACCTCTTGTTTCATTGTCCCGCTTGCACATTGCGCATAACCTCAGCCGCGTTCAATATGGAGCGGACAATCCTGATATATGTCCCGCAACGGCATAAATGACCGCCAATCGCTTCACGCACTTCCCGTTCGGTCGGGTCCGGGTTGTGCTCCAGCAGGTGCTTGGCGGCGATAATCATCCCGGGCGTGCAGAACCCGCATTGCATGCCATGGTCCTGGATAAAGGCTTCCTGCAGGGGGTGCAATTCGCCATTATTTTCCTCTTCCACCCCTTCTATGGTGCGTATGTCGCAACCCTGGGCGTCGATGGCCATTCTCAGGCAGGAAAATACCGGTTTGCCGTCCAGCAGCAGGGTGCAGGAACCGCAGGTGCCCATCTCGCAGCCGGTTTTAGTCCCGGTCAACCCCACTTTTTCCCTGATGACGTAGGCCAGGGACCAGTGCGGTTTTACCAGCACATCATAGTGTTCGTTATTTATCTTTAAATTAATGGCGTTCACACCTGTTCTCCTTATTGCACTGCTGCAACGGCCCGTTGCAATGCGTCTTCAATGCCGCACTTCACCCAGAGACTGCGAATTTCCGCAGAAACGCGGAAGTCATGGATACACGCTATATCACCGGATGCAGCGGCGGCCGTCTCGATCAGCGTACCGTCAATCACTTTATTGAGCAGCGCAGTTTCTGCCGCGGCGGAGCGTTCCGGCACGCCGGACAGGGTGGCTGCGCCGGCCACCACTCTTGCTTCTGCACACGCCCCGACGTTATCCAGCGATATCCGGGTTGCCACGTTGACGATGGGCAGGTCTGCCGCGGTCCTTTCGAATTTGGCAAACCCGGCGCCCGTATTGGCTGGCGGTTGGGGGATGTGAACTTCAAGCACCATCTCCCCCGGTTCCAGGGCATTGTTGAGATAACCGATATGAAAATCCGCCATGCTCATTTCACGCACCCCCTTGCTGCCGCCGATGACGATATTGGCGTCATAGGCCAGCAGGGTCGTCGGCATGTCCACTTCGCCGGCGATGCATACCTCGCCGCCAATAGTGGCCATGTTCCGCACTTCATTGATGTTCAATTCTTTCACCGTCTCAGCCAGGATGCCAAACGTACCCTTGCTGGTCAGCTCATGAGCAAAAATCTCATTCAGGGTGGTTGTGGCGCCTATGCGCAAACCGTCACCATCCTGCCTGATATAACTCAAGCCGAGTTGTTTGATATTGATCACCGCCTCCACTTCATCAAACAACTCTTCCCTGTGCCCCATGTAGAATGTGCTGCCGGCGATGGGTATGGCGTCCTCGCCGTATTTATCCAGCAAGGAGTAAGCCTCGTTAAGATCTGTCGGGCTGTAATATTCCATCAAGTGTGTCCTCTGTGGTTCAAATGTATTATTCCAACGCTTGTTTAATATTGCTTTCAAACTCGCTGAACAGGCTGTCCATCTGCCCCGCGGCAACCTTTTCGATGATGGCGCCGCCAAGCCCGCTGGCTTTGACATCACCCGAGAATATCACCCGCGTCTTATCGTCTTCCATTGTTTCAAGATCGGTCGTGCCCGTTATCGTCAGCTTGTAGTGGTTCGAGCGCTCAAACAACCTGCCCTCACCGACAAATTCCGCGTGGGTCGGCGGTTCCATCTTCACCGTCCTGGTCCTTGCGGTAGCCTTGCGCGTGGTGCGCAGGACTTTGGTCTCCAGTTTCCAGTCAAACTCCGTTGCGCTGATTACCTTCACCTCCTTGCACCCGGGGATACACAGGCTGAACCGTTCCATGTCGCTGACCAAGTCCCAGGTCGTTTGCAACGGCGCATCGACAATAATTTCCCTGCTGATCTCCGGCATAATATCCTCCCCGCTAGTTCCTGCACGTATCCAGGTGGTTGAATTCATTCATGATGACGTCGGACCGTCTAAGTTTTTCCAGTGATACCGCCTCCCGAAAGCGGTGCAACCTGGCAAAACTCAATGTGGCGCTGATGATCTCTTCCTTGTCTTCCGCCTGCGCATAGATATGGGAAAAGCGCGGAAAGGCCGGGCCTGCGATGGTGCTGTGGCCGTAATATGAAAGTGTGCGCTCTTTGCCCACCAGGTTGGCGCTGGCCGTATAGACCATGTTCTCCGTCGCCCGGGCTGCGGTCATGGACGTGATGTAAAACGGCCTGCCGGGCATGTTCATGCTGGCGGTGCTGTTGATGATGATGCGGGCGCCTTTCAGCATCAGGATGCGGGAAAGCTCAGGGAATACCCAGAAATCGGCGCAGATCTGGATGCCGATGGGGCCGTAACGGGTCTCGAATACCGGGACGCGGTTGCCTCCCGTAAAACACAGACTCTCCCTGAACAACGGCGGCGTACCGAGATGCAGCTTTCGATAATTGCCGATAAACCCCTCCGGCCCGAGCAGCGGGCAGGAAATGTAACAGGTATCAGCGTCATCGGGGTCACGTTCCGGCATCCCCAGGACCACGTAGATATCCAGCTTTCTTGTCAATTGAGCGATTTCTTCCGTGGCGGGGCCCGGTATGGTCTCGGCAAACTCCCTGTGCATGGTGTTGCCTTCGTCCGACTCATAGCCGCTCAGCGATAATTCCGGAAATACCAGGATGTTAATTCCCTGCCCCGCCGCTTCGCCGATCAGTTTTTTTACCTTGCCAATACTGGCCGCCTTGTCATTCCAGATGCTCTGGTAGTTCACGCAGCCCAAAGTGACAGTACTTTCGTATTGCTGGTAGTGTTTCGGAATCATTGCGGCTTATTTCAGGACTCAATTCACGTTATTACGGGAGACGTATTTGCCCTGGCCGGGTTGATACAGGATCGGTTCTCCATCTTCAACTATGATTTCGCCGCGCAATATGGTGTGGGTCGGCCAGCCTTTCAGGGTCCAGCCGTCATAGATGCTCCAGTCGCACATGCTCCGAAGGTTTTCCGTTTTCACCGTGACTTCCTTGTCCAGGTCAACGATAACGATGTCGGCGTCGGCTCCTGCCGTGAGTTGTCCTTTCCTTGGCAAAACACCGAATACCCGGGCCGGATTCAGGGCGCATACTTCAGCGACTTTTTCCAGGCTGATGCGGCCTTTATTGACGCCTTCACTCAACAGGACCGGCAATAACAACTCCGAAGTATTACCCAGCCCCATGGGGGCGTTCCAGATATCGTCCCCCTTCATCTCCAGGGTAGTGGGAGCCAGGTCGGAACCCACACATTGAATAGTCCCATCAGCTATCCCTTCCCACAGCCTTGCATTTGCGGCCTTGTCCCGTAGCGGCGGGTTGACGCAGGCGCAGGCGGGGTGGTCCAGCAATACCTGCGCCGGTTCTTCACCGTTATGAGTCAAGTACTGCGGACAGGTCTCGCCCGTTACCTCAATGCCCTGTTCCCGCGCTTCGGCGATGATATCGACTCCTTCGGCGATGGTAATGTGGGGGATATATAACGGACAGCCGGCGCTCTCAGCCAGGTAAATGGCCCTGCGCATGCACTCCGCCTCCACGAACGGCGGGCGCGATTCATTCCAGACGGCGAAATCATTACGTCCCTGGGCGATCAGCTCATCCCTCAGCATCAGGTGGATGTCGATGTTCTCGGTGTGGCACGCGGCAAGACTGGGAGGGCCGGATTTGTTGATCATGCGAAAGCCCTTGTATACCGCCCCGTCATCGGTTGCAGTAATGCCGATAAGGTCCGCATGGGGACCCTTGTAACCCATATTGAACTTGAAGGAGGTCAGGCCGACGTCAGCCGGACAGGTCTCTATCTCACTGGTGGTGATGGCGTCGATGACCATGAGGTGCCAGAAGCCATCGACAAAACTCTTGTTCTCAAAAGTGTTTTTGAACTTGTCGAACTGCCTCAATAACCCTTCTTTCAGCGCCAGGATATAGACGCCCAGCGTCGTGACACCGCCGCAGGCCGCGGCCCGGGTTTCGGTCTCGACGGCTTCCAGGGTGTCCATGTAACCCAGGTGGGCATGGGGGTCGATGACGCCAGGCAGGACATGCAGGCCGGCGGCGTCTATTTCCCTTGCTGTACCCATAGAGGCATCGCCCTTGCCGATGGCGCTTATCCTGCCTCCGGTAACGGCGATATACCCTGGAAAGGTTTTTTTCGGAGTGACAATATTGCCGTTGCTGATTAGCAGGTCACAGTTCATAATCTGAATCGGGAATTAAGGATTTCCTGAGTATAATCGTTAATAATATAATTTACAATTAACGGCATCCGTAAAACATCACATGCGCAGAACAGAATGAATAAAGTACCCGTCAGCCTTGTAGCCGGTTTTCTCGGCGCCGGGAAAACAACTCTGCTGAACCGCATACTTAACGGCCGGCATGGCCGGCGTATCGGGGTGCTGGTGAATGATTTCGGAGAGATAAACATCGATGCTGAACTCATTACCCGGGTGGAAGGCGAAACCATCAGCCTGACCAATGGCTGTGTCTGTTGCAGTATCCGCGATGACCTGGTAGAAGCCCTGGAACAACTCCTGGCACAGGCGCCCTGCCCTGAAATGATCGTCGTGGAAACCAGTGGCGTGTCCGACCCCAAGGCCGCGGCCATGGCCATAGTGATGTCGACCCGCCTGGCTGAGGTAACGCAACTGGACGCCATCATCACCGTCATCGACGCCAGTGAATTGTTGGAGCTGGACGAGTTGAACGCGAAGCTGGCGCAAGACCAGATCGAGGTTGCCGATATCGCCATCATCAACAAGATCGACCTGGCGGGATCCGGAACGAGCGAGCAGGTTTCCAGACATATACGTAAGATATCGTCAAAATCGCGTATAATCGAAGCAGTTCACGCTGATGTTTCGCTGGAATTACTGCTTGGCTTGAGCCTTCATGAAGGCCGGACTTTCGCTATGACCGGCACAACGGCAGGGTCTCACGGGCATAAAAGCCACGGACATACAGATCATACCCATGCCTATGCCGCTTATTCATGGCAAAGTGACGCACCGTTGGAATTTGAATCCGCTTACGGCGCGTTTCAGTCATTGCCGTTGTCCGTATTCCGCTGCAAGGGCATACTGCAACTCCGTGAAGTACCGGACAAACAGGTGATCCTGCAAATGACGGGCAAACGCGTGACCCTGGCAAAAGGCGCACCCTGGCATGAGATGACGCCTTCATCCCGCATCGTCGCAATCAGCGCAGCAGGCAAACTGGACTCCGGCGATCTGGACCGGCGCTTTGAGTCCTGCGTCAGCCACGGGACCGCGTCGGACGCCAATCCCATAACGCAGGCAGTTATTGAAATACTGCGCCGCCCCTGATCAGGTGAAATAATCCTTAAGATTGATCTCCGTCAGTCCCGGCACGCGTTTCCTCTCGAAGTTCTCGCGCATGTCGAAGGGCTTGGTCGCATCGATCCCAAGTCGTCCCGTATAAACGCCGGCGGGGTCACGGAAGAAGCCCGGCACTCCCTGCAGGGTCATGATGTCCTTGTCTACGCGCCCCCGGGTCATCACCGCCCACCAGACGTCTTCGAAATTATGGATATCCACGTCCTCATCCACGACGATGCACACCTTGTTGTACTGCAGGTGGGAGCTGAATACCTTGAGCATGACATGTTTTGCATGACCATCGTATTCCGGTTTGATCTGTACGATGGTATGCATCGGGGTCGGATAACAACTCACGTCCAAGATGCCCGGCACTCCCGCCGAGATATGCCTGTAGACGCGGGTCGCAAAGGAAACCTCCAGGGCGCGCAGGTCCTCCATGTAACCACACAATAAACCATGGAAACAAGCGCCCTCTCGCCAGGTCACGTTCAGCACTTCAAATACGTGATTATCCGCCTGCTTGACGTAGTATCCCTGGAATTCGCCGAACGGGCCTTCCGGCCTGCGCTCATGGGGCAATATGCGGCCTTCAATCACGACTTCTGTCTGCGCCGGAACTTGCATGTCTATATGCCGGCACGGACGCATCGGCACCGGCGCTCCCATGAGCCGGGCGGCAAGCGCCAGTTCATCCTGCTCGACAGGGATCGATGCGCAGGCCGCCATGAATACTTCCGGCGGCGGTCCGAGCAAGATCGCCACTTCCAGCGGCTGGTTTCTCGCTTCGGCCTTCTTCTGGTATTGGGTGATGTCGTGGGGGGGCGCAAGCCGCACCCGCAGTTCATCGTCGCTGACCATCATGGAGCGGCAGAACGACAGGTTGGGCACGCCCGTGTCGGGTTCCTTTGCCAGGAACACGCCCGCGGTAATATACGGCCCGGCGTCATGTTCAAAATAGGTAATATGCGGCAAATCACTGATTTTTCCGTGAATACGCTCTTCATCCACGGCGCTCTCACAGGTGTACGCCCGATCCGGGCCGGAATTATCGTCCACCAGGGTCTGCCAGTGACGGCAGAAATTGCCCCTGGTCGTGCCGATGATCTCACACAGCCTGGCATGACTGCCGTAAATGTTGGAGATGACCGGCATGGTTGTGCCCTTCACGTTCCTGAACAGGACCGGATAATCGCTTTCCTTTTGTGAACGGCCTACGATCGCGGCAAGCTCGAACCGGGGATCCACCTCCCGCTCGACCACGTGCAATTCGCCGCGTCCTGAAAGTTTTTCAATATAGTCACGCATTTGGATGACTTCGCTGAGCAGCGCGAAACGCTATGCACCCGATCAGGATTATTTACGATATTATTGATATTAGTTGTGATATGTGTGCATTATAACAGGTTGACAAGTCTATTTCCCGACAACAGAACACTACCTTGCGCGTTACTTTGGAACAATGAAATTCGGTCGCTTGCCGGTTACGGAGGCGGAAGGGGCCATCCTCGCCCATTCCGTGAAATACCGGGACATCAACCTGAAGAAAGGCACCGTGATATCGGCGCAGCATATCCTGTCACTGTCCCGCGCCGGCTGCGATTCGGTCGTCACCGCACGCCTTGAAGCCACAGACCTGGATGAAAACGAGACGGCGCGCCGGATTTCCGGGCTCGTTGCCGGGGATAACGTGAGCGCCCGGCGCCCCGCTAACGGCCGGAGCGATATCCAGGCGGACCGCACAGGGTTGCTGGTTTATGACATCGACCGTCTGGACTCTGTCAACAGCACGGATGAGTCAATCACCCTGGCGGTACTGCCGCTTCATTCCGTAGTAAAACCGGGGCAGGCCGTCGCAACGGTCAAGATTATCCCCTACGGGGTGCACAGGACCAGTGTCACGCGCATAGAAACAATGCATGCCGGACTGCCTCCCCTGATACGGGTCAACACGTTCAATAAGCTCGAAATCGGGTTCATCCAGACATCTTACCCAGGCATGAAGAAATCCATCCTGGACAAAACCCGCAGCGTACTCGACGACCGGTTGCAACACCTTGATAACCGGGTAAGTTCGGAAACGCGCTGTGAACATGAAGAGGGCGCCATTGCTGAAGCGCTTGGAAAACTGTTACGGGCCGGATGTGACATGATCCTGATTGCCGGCGCCAGCGCCACCGCCGACCGGCGCGATGTGGTCCCGGTCGCAATCGAAGCGGCAGGCGGCAGGATTACCCACCTGGGCATGCCTGTAGAGCCGGGAAACCTGCTGGCGCTGGGCGAGTCCTCTACCGGCCATCCTGTAATCTGCATGCCCGGTTGCGCCCGCTCTCCAGCCGTCAACGGCTTCGACTGGGTGCTGGAGAGACTGCTGGCGGGCATTTCCGTCACCCGGGAAGACATCATGCGCATGGGCGCGGGTGGTTATATCAAGGGAAGCTCTCTATAATTCCGAACCTTAGCACCCACAACCAATCATAGAAAATACCGGTTCCAACCAGTAAAGGCTAAAGCACATGTTTCAATCAATCGAAGAGATAGAACAGAAATTCGCGGCACAGGGTTACATCACCGACCGCCACCTGGCGACCACCGTTTACCTGTCTACCAGCCTGGGCAAGCCCCTTTACCTCGAGGGCGAACCGGGCGTCGGCAAGACCGAGGTGGCCAAGGTGCTGGCTAAAAGCCTGGATACCGACCTGATCCGCCTGCAATGTTACGAAGGACTGGATACCAACCTGGCATTGTACGAGTGGAACTACCTCAGGCAGATGCTCGAAGTGCGCCTGCAGGAAGCACGGGGTGTGGCCAAAGACAAAATCGGCGCCAATATCTTTGACGAACAGTTCCTGCTGGAACGGCCGTTGCTGCGCGCCATTCAACATCACGGCAGGCGCCCGGTATTGCTGATTGACGAAATCGACCGCTCCGATGATGAATTTGAAGCGTTCCTGCTGGAAGTATTATCGGATTTCCAGATCACCATTCCCGAGGTAGGCACGATCCGGGCCGAACAACCGCCGTTCGTCGTATTGACCTCGAACCGGACCCGGGAAATGCACGATGCGTTGAAACGCCGTTGCCTGTACCACTGGATCGATTACCCCACGCTGGAAAAGGAACTCGATATCGTGCTGACCAAAGTGCCGGAGATCAAGGAACTGCTGTCGATACAGGTATGTAAGTTCATGGAATTGCTGCGCCGGGAGGATTTCTACAAACGGCCCGGGGTCGCCGAAACTCTGGACTGGGCCAACGCCCTGCTTTCCCTGGGTATCGAGGAACTGGACCAGCACGTGATCGAAAGCACCATGAGCTGTATTCTCAAATACCGCCAGGACCAGGAAAAACTGGCCGGCGACAACCTGCAAAAGGCCCTGGCCCTGACCAAGAATTTCAAAGGCGGTCCCACAGTCAGCGCGCCGGGCAGTATAAACTGATTTATTTATCAGGGGACAGAATTCAATTCTGTCCCCGGCAGACCAGACATGGGGAAAAATATGAGCCGGGATTCGCTGCCGTTCATCACCCATATCATCCTGTTCGGCAGGAAACTGCATGACGCCGGCATCGACGTCAACCCCGCCAACCTCATCGACCTGAGCCGCAGCCTGCAATACATCGACGTAGCCAGTCGCCGGGACTTTTACGCAGCGGCCCTGGCGACATTGATTATCAACAGGGAAGATATGCAGTTGTTCACCCTGCTGTTCAACGAGTACTGGGACACCCTTGAAACGTCGGAGGAGCCGGTAGATCCGGAGAAAAAAACCGGGGAAGGCGCTGCCGATTCCCAGGACATACAGCAGGAACGGCAGCGCGCAGACGGCGAAAACACTGAGGACGGAAACGAAGATGACGCTGAATCGGAACAAACCGGTTACTCCAGCCAGGAATTGCTGGCGCACAAGGATATCGACAGCATGACCGATGAGGAACTGGAACAGGCGCGCAAGATCATCGCGGAACTGATCGCCATCCTGGCCAACCGCCGAAGCCGGCGCTTCAAGCCGGCAAAATCCGGCGCGCAACTGGACTTCAGGAAAATATTCCGGCGCAGCATGCCTTACGGGGAATACTGCCTGAAACTGGCCCACAGGACTCACCGGCTGAAGAAGAACAAGCTCATCCTGTTCTGTGACGTGAGCGGTTCGATGGAGCGCTACAGCCGGTTCCTGATTCAACTCATCTGCGCCATGGGCGCGAAGATCTCAAATATCGAAGTCGCGGTTTTCTCGACCCGTATGACCAGTATTACGCCTTACCTGAATCGCAAGGATATCGACGAGGTCATTAAACAAATGTCGGACCAGGTGCATGATTGGGCCGGGGGCACCAATATCGGCGGTTGCCTGCGCGAATTGAACGAGCAACAGGCGCACCAGATGCTGAGTTCCCACACCATTGCCGTGATCCTGAGCGACGGCTGGGACCAGGGCGACGCCGACCTGATGCGTAGCGAGATGGAACAACTGCGGCGGCGCGTCAACAAGATCATCTGGCTGAACCCACTGCTGGGCAACATCAACTACCAACCGTTATGCAAAGGGATGCAGACCGCCCTGCCGTTCCTGGATTACTTCCTTCCGGTGCATAACCTGGAGAGCCTGGCCGAGGCCACCAGGTTGCTACGCACGCTCTGGCATTAGGCCCTTAGCGCTTCCCTGACGCGTTCCCGGGTAAACGGCATGTGGCGCAAGCGCTTGCCCGTCAAACGTTCAAACGCATTCGCGATTGCCGGTGCGACCAGTACGGCGCCGGTTTGACCCACCGCGCTGGGTTCATCCCCGCCGGGCAATATCTCCATATGGACCCGCGGCGAGTCAGCCATGGTGGGAACCGGGTAATCATCGAAGTTTGCCTGTTGCACCCGCCCGTTTCTGAACGTGATGCGCTCCGTCAGCGCGCTACCCACGCCGTAAACCACTGCACCCATGACCTGCGCCCGTATGTTGTCGGGCTGGACCGCGACGCCGGGGTCAATGGCAACCCAGATGTCATGGACCCTGATAAGGTCGCCCTCCAGGGAAATTTCTGCAATACCGGCAATCAGGGTATGGTGGTATTCGGCGAACGCGATCCCCAGTTCACGATCATTTTCCCGGCTTCGTGACCAACCGGCCATCCCGGCAACGGCGTCCAACACCCGTTGCGCCCGCTGCGAACCCTGTAAATGACGCAACCTGAACTCCAAGGCATCGGCGCCCTGCTCCGCAGCGATCTCGTCGATGAATGATTCCACTGCAAATTTGTTGGGGGTAAATCCCACCGCCATAACCGAAAACGTCCTGATGCCGGGTTCCACCGGCAGGTGTTCGACAAGCTGGTTGGGGAAATCGTATTCCAGGTGGTCGGTGCCGGGCATGGATATTACCGGGCGCCGGTCTATGGATTCATATATGGCGGGTTCTGCAGTAGTCAGTGGTTCCTGCACCGCGACCCGGTGATGCCAGCCGTTGACATGTCCCCTGCTGTCGAGGCAGGCACGTAAAAACTGGCCGGTAACAGGTTTGAACCAGCCGGCAATGACATCATCCTCGCGGCTCCAGGTCAGCTTGACCGGCCTGCCCGTCTGTTTCGACAACCATGCCGCATCATCGACAAAGTCCATCTCGCTGATGCTGCGTCTCCCGAAACCGCCGCCCAGCATGGCACGGTGCAGTTCGACCCGGCTTTCGTCTACGCCGGTTTCGCGCGCGATGGCCTTGATAGTGTAGACCGGCGCCTGGGTCCCCACCCAGGCTTCCACGTCGCTTCCGTTGTCCTTTGCCCAGACGACGGAATTAAGTGGCTCCAATTGCGCGTGGTAAATATAATCCGTCCGGTAAACCCTTTCGATGATATTACCGGCCGTGTCGAATGCGGCAACAGTATCGCCCTGCCGATTCCATACTTCACCCTCAAGCGCCAGGTTGCGCGCCATTTCCGCGTGTTGCCCGAGAGCGGTTTCGCTGTCGAAATTATTGACTTCCCCGACCGGAGTCCAGTCAACCCGCAAACGGCGCCTGGCCTTGAGCGCGGCAGCGGTGCTGTCAGCCGCTATCACCACGCTGCGCTCCCGGCTATACACGCCGCCCACACCTGGGACACTGCGTGCCTGTGCGTCATCAACAGTTGCAGGCCCGGCGTTCATGACAGGTGCGCGTACCGCAGTGGCATAGAGCATGCCCGGCAAGCGTTCATTGATAGAGTAGCCGGAAGTGCCCGTTACTTTATCGGGGATATCGCGGCGCGGAACGGAATGGCCTATCAGACGGAAATCCGCCGGATCCTTCAGGTCCGCCGCAGTTATCTCGGGTTCCGTCTCAGGCAGCCTGCCGAACCCTGCAATCTCACCATAAGTTAATTTGCGCCCTGTTCTGTTATGAACCACTACACTGGGTTCTGTAACCAATTCAGCAATGGGCGCCTGCCACTTCTGTGCCGCATTCATCAGCAATATATGACGGGTCTGGGCACCGAAATGACGCAATTGTCTGTAATAGCCGGACACGGCCGTACTCGCGGCGGTGTAAATCAGGCCGAAAAAACCCGGGTTGCCGTAAATCTCCGGGTCCGAAGGAGACATTTCAATGCGCACGTCGTCCCAGTCGGCATCCAGTTCCTCGGCGAAAATCACGGGCAAGGCGGTCATGGAACCCTGCCCCAGCTCATCCACCGGAGAGAAAATAGTGATTATGCCGTCAGCGGCGATATTGACCCAGGCATTTGGCGAAAAACCGTTATCCCCGGCAGGAGACAGGTCCGGGCCGGCGTTGCCGCATCCGGGCAGCGATCCGACGGCGAAACCCACGGTCAAGCCGCTGCTTAATTTAAGGAATTGCCGGCGGCTGGTGTTCATCGTTCCCGACAAGTTTTGGGGATGAGCCGTATTGGACCATTAACGGTTAAAACATAAAATCCGAATTATCCAGGTTGCTCATATCAAAATCCGACAGGATGATGGTGGTTAAATAGTCAGTACCGGACAATTCAATACGTACATTGTCTCCGTAACTTATGATTTCAAGATCGTCCATGGAGTTGATGCCGGTAAATTCCGTCAGGTCAATTACATCCTCGCCGTCAGTAAAATCCTTGATTGAACCGCCTCCCAGGTCGCTCGGGAAGAACCGGAATGTGTCACTGTCAGGCCCGCCGTGAAGTACATCCATATCGTCACCATCGGCAATTAATGTATCCTCCCCAGGACCTCCTCTGAGTAAATCATTCCCTTCCCCCCCGGTCAGGGTATCGTCTCCCCTGCCACCGAATAGTCTGTCGTCCCCGTTGTCACCGTACATCATGTCATCACCGCCGGCCGGGCCGCCGTACAAGTCGTCATTGCCGTCACCCCCCTCCAGCCGGTTATCGCCGCCATCGCCGGCCAGAATGTCGTTGTACCGGCTGCCGATAAGGTGCTCAATGCCGGTCAGCGTATCCCCCTCGGCATCACCGAGCCTGACCGCGCGGGCGTCATGCAGGCGCACCAGGACCGCGGCAGCGGAATGGTGGTAAGAAGCGGTATCAGACCCCGGGCCGCCGTCGAGCATGTCGGCGCCGGGGCCGCCGTCGAGCGTGTCGTCGCCAGGGCCGCCGTCGAGCGTGTCGTCGCCAGGGCCGCCGTCGAGCGTGTCGTCGCCGTCACCGCCATTGAGTATGTCGTCGCCCTTGCCGCCATAGAGCATGTCATTGTCCGCGCCGCCATTGAGCGTATCGTCGCCAGTTCTTATGTCAACTGTTACCGACGGGTCCCCAGGGAGACTTTCAACGGTGGCGGTGATTCGTGTGGGTAATTCATACTCAAGGTTAATCGTATGCTCGTCGTCGTTATCCAGGGTTAATATGATCTTCGCCGTATTCGGCCCGGTCTTCTCGTAAGTGTAGCTGCCGGTTGACGGGCCGCTGCCTAAATCAAGCTCAATACTATTGCCGGACGTAAACTCCAAGGAAATTTCCAGGCCCAGTGCTTCCAGCATAATTTTTTCCCCGGAAAGTGACGAAAAGAGCCCGTTTCCATCTTCGGGCGCATACCCGTTGTTACCATTTGCCATGTTTTTTCTCCACGCTAATCATCATTCGGTATCATCATACACCATTCCCGGCAACGATCCGTGCTCGACTCTCGGCGACCAAGCACAGGATTTCGAACAGCATCTGTTTGCCGACCTGCGGCGTGTTGGTCGTGGTGTCGTACTGCGGAGCGACTTCCACCAGATCGCCGCCCACGAACCGCAAGCCGCGCAATCCCCTTAGAAGCTGGATTGCCTCGGCAGTAGTGATGCCGCCGATCTCGGGCGTACCGGTGCCGGGGGCATAGACCGGGTCCAGGCCGTCCACGTCGAAACTGATGTAAACAGGGCCGTCACCCAGTACTTCCCGTGTTCTTTCGATGACTGCCGGCACTCCCATCCGGTGAAAGTCCTGGATGGGAATGACCGTCATCCCCGCATCATAAGAAAATTCCCAGAATACCTCCGCCGCGCCCCGGATGCCGACCTGCACGCAACGATCCGGGTCCAGCACCCCGTCCAGCACCGCGTGGCGGAAAGGGCCGCCGTGGTGGAACTTGTGGTCCTCCAGCGCCCCCATGGTGTCGCAGTGGGCGTCTATATGGATCATGCCCAGCGGTTCGTCCCGGCCCACCGCCTTCATGATCGGGTAGGTCACGGAGTGATCGCCACCAGCAGATACCGGGATAACCCCTGCGTC
The DNA here is from genome assembly GCA_028819495.1 of Gammaproteobacteria bacterium. Lineage (GTDB taxonomy): Bacteria > Pseudomonadota > Gammaproteobacteria > Eutrophobiales > Eutrophobiaceae > JAAXHV01. The sequence goes on from JAPPLI010000190.1 coordinate 17,276, forward strand.
CATGACCCCGTGGTAATACTGTTCTATGGTGCGGATGCCTTCGTCCAGGCTGAAACCGTGCAGGGGCACGTCGCCGATATCCGCGATTGAACAGAGATCGAACGGATTGACCCTGGTCTGGTGGTTAAACGGACCGACTGCCATGGAGATGTTCCTTATGGACCGCGGGCCGAAACGCGCCCCGGTCCGGTGCACCACGCCGGCGTCGAAAGGCACGCCGATCAAGGCGATGTCCAGCCCTTCCGCCGTCTCCCTGTAGGGAGCGTCACACAAGGTGGCGATACCGGTCAGCATATCGGTGCCCGCAATCATGGCTTTTGCATGCTCCGGGTCATCCACTTCGTAATGAGGCTGGTCCCGGTACTTGCTGCGTAGCGCCTCAAGTTTTTCCTGATCCATATCAGTCTCCCGTTAGTGTCGTTTACCCTGGTGTTATGATTGTTTCCCGTAACTGCTGCGGTTTATCCAGGCAAAAATACTGACAGCCAACAGTACCGCCGGCCACTGTATCCAGGCAATTGCATCATACCCCGTCTCTTCTATGAGAAAAGCGCCGACAACAGGACCGATCGCGGTACTGATAACGAATACTCCACCGGCGATGGCTGCCCAGCGTCCTTTTGTATCAATACCCGCCGCCAGGGTAAACACCAAAGGTACCATTATAATGAACAGCACGGCCTCAAAAAAGGCGACCACCCCCAGCACGATGACCGTGTCGGTCCAGACTGCCAGTGTAATCGTCACGGCGTGCAATATCGAGACTACGCATAGCCCGGCCACCAGGCCCAACCGCCGGGCTACCGGCGCGGCAAGCAGTCCGCCGATTATTCCGGCAACCTGCGCCCCGGCAACAATGCGGCCGGTTTCGGCCGGATTGGCGCCGATCTGCACGGCCAGGCGTTCCAGAAATGCGTAATACGCCATCATGCTGATACCGATGACAATGAGGCCGACCATCAGGACACTGCCGGCGCGGATACTGTCCGAAGGTAATGACAGCGACGCCGATGCGTTGCCGTGATCCGGCACGAACCAGACCAACGGCAGAAAAATCAGCATGGTTACCGCCAAGTACCTGAATACGATGTCATAGGTGACCAGGTCATTGCTCTCCGTAATTACGACAGCCATGATGGCGGTGAAAGTGTAGCCTGCCGCCCAGGCCAGGCCGTATAACCGGTCCGGCGCACGGGCCTGCGCAATCGAGGCATTGACCGTCGCCAGCAGGCAACCGCAGCCCGCCCCTGCGATTATCCGCCATGGATAAAGCTCGCTGAGATCTCTTGCCAAGGCAGCGCCTGCATGGCCGACGAGCAGCAGGATGCCTCCCGCCAGGGCCAGCAGGCGATACGGTATCCTGACGCTGACGGGCGCCACCAGGATGCTGGTGATACCCATGACCAGGAATTCGGCGGTCACCAGGGCGCCTGCTTCAACTTCCCCGATTCCCAGGCCGTTAATCAGTCCCCCGACGGTGAGCGGAGACAGGATGGCCGGCGAAAAAGCAAGCACCTGTGCCGCGCAGGTACTTAAGATGTGCCGGAGGGGGTCGCGGGAGGCGTCAGACAACTTGAATGCGTAGCGGTGTGGATTTGCCGCAGATGGGCTCGATGCCTTCCACCGGCAGGTCTACCGAACAGGCCGTGACCGCGACAACTATGTCCATTTCCGCCCTGAACTCAACATAGTCACCCGGTTTGCTCAATGTTTGCCCAACGGCAAAATCGCCATCTGCTTTGGGCACCGTATTCTGGAACAGGTTGAAAGGATCGGGCGGCGGTTCCATGCTGAGATCAAGCGCGCTCATGGCCCGGTAAAAATTGTCCCGGCAATTGGGATGTGAGTCATCCGCTCCGAGGGCGACATAAAAACCCGGATCACAGGGGGCAAACGCCATGTCATGGCGTCCGGGAGAGGTATCATGCAGGAAAGTAAGCATGGGGCGGCGGCGATTGCTGTACAGGATATCCCCGGGCGTGGGCGTAAGCCTGAATATGACCTGGCGCGTCAACGCGGGACTGAAATATTCACCGATATCTGCCGCGGACAGCGTAAACATATCAGCGATCTGGCAACCTTCCACGTCGATGACCCGGAAGACACAACCCTCATCAACCCGGAGTGCGCGACCTTGGTAACCAGGGACATCAATGCCGGCGCCTGCCATAGTCATACCCTCCAGAGATCAGTTCGAATAGACATTATCCAGTCAGTTATTGGTTTCGGCAATATCGGCAGGTTCAAGCTTGTCCTGGGTCCGGGTGGAAAAATCACCGGCATCATGGCGTTCCCGCAACTGTTCCGCGGGTTCGCCCCAGCTCCGGTTCACCATGCGGCCGCGTTTAACGGCAGGGCGCTCTCCTATTTCGCCGGTCCATCGATTCAGGTGCGTATAGGACGCAGAATCCAGAAACTCGGCAGCGCCATAAACTTTATTCAGGACCAGGGCTCCATACCAGGGCCAGATGGCTATATCGGCAATGCTGTATTCCTCTCCGCAGAAGTAATGATTATCAGCCAGGTGCCGATCGAGCACATCCAACTGGCGTTTCACCTCCATGGCATAGCGATTGATGGGGTATTCGAACTTTTCGGGCGCATAGGCATAGAAGTGTCCGAAGCCGCCGCCAAGGTAAGGCGCGCTGCCCATCTGCCAGAACAACCAGGACAGGCATTGCGCACGCAGGTACGGGTCGTCAGGGATCAACGCGCCGAACTTCTCCGCCAGGTAAAGCAGGATGGCTCCCGATTCAAACAGGCGTACGGGTCTGCTGCCGCCTTGATCGATGAGGGCGGGAATTTTAGAGTTCGGGTTAACATCGACAAAACCGCTGCCGAACTGCTCGCCTTCGCCGATATCGATCAGCCAGGCATCATATTCCGCCCCGGTAAAACCCATGGCCAGGAGTTCTTCCAGCATTACGGTCACCTTGACGCCGTTGGGCGTGGCCAGTGAATAAAGCTGTAGGGGATGTTTGCCGACGGGCAATTCCTTTTCATGGGTAGCGCCCGCAACCGGCCGGTTAATGCTTTCAAACTGCCCGCCGCTGGGCGCATCCCAGGTCCACACCCTGGGCGGAATATATGAAGACTTACCGCCCAGGAAACCTGTTATTGCTGTCCATAAACGTGTTGACATGATCACCCCCTTGAGTTGGCCGATTTACCGTTTCGCTGATATCTTATCGATTAAATTGCCAAGTTTATCAGCTAATCAGGTATTGTTCTGTATCGGTGCCTGCTTGACGCCGGTCTCGGTTCTGAAGACCTGCCGGCGCTGATGCGTCTGTATCGCAATAAAGGAAGCAGCGGCAGGAAAGTCGATGTTTATCGATGAGCACACTTTTTCAATTCCTGTTAACGACGACATCACCGGCCCGGTTGTCTACCAGTACCGGGATATCGAGAAGTTGTAACCTAACCATGGACAAAAGCGCGCAGCGGAAAGGTTCATTGGTGGACACTATGGCCTGTCTCACGTAGTATGTCACCGGATATCCGGATACTTAGAGCAACAATCAACTTCAGGAGAAAATCATGTCCGCATTTGATACCGCAACCCGTTTTTTCCATGCCTGTGAAGGTCTTGAAGGTTGGAATGGCTGTAAACAATACGTCGCGCCCGGCGCAGGTTTTGTTGCACAGAGTGATGCCCTGGCTGACATAGACACGGTTGAAGGGTACACCGAGTGGATGGCAGGACTCGGTCTCAACCTGATGCCGGGCTGCGGTTACGAACTGCACGCATCGTCCTATGATGAAGCGACGCGAACCGCACTGTTCTTCGCAACATTTTCAGGCACCCATACCGGCGAAGGCGGGCCGGTGCCGCCGACGAAGAAGCAGACCAACTCACACTACGTCTATGCGCTGACCCTCGATGAAAACAACCTTGTTTCCGGCATGATGAAGATATGGAATTCATCGTGGGCATTAAACGAGTTGGGTTGGACCTGATTTACAGACCTTGAGTAACCCGGTGGACGTTTACCGGATCCGTGGCGCGGAAGTCGTGCCATAACCGGTAAGTTCCACGTAACCACGGCCGTTTACGCTGCTATCACCGAAAACGCCGTCAATTTCCACCGCGCCCTCCCAGTACCGGAATGAGAGATCCAGTTCCTGGTCGGCCACCGCCGGCCGGATATTCAGGTCGAGTCCATGTTCCGGCACCCGCAGGCGCCATGCGGATGGGTAGGTGACGCCGCTCGCCAGGCTTAACCAGGTATCCAGCACTTCAAGCTCCACCTGGTCGAAGCTCAGTGTGGACACGCTACCATCAGGCAGTATGACTGCGCCATAGCTGAACCGGTCAACCGCGCCATCCGTGCGGCGAAAACGGTAGTACATCAGTTCATGCTCATTGGACAACTGTAGAGCAAACCAGTCCCAGCCAAGCTGTTCCTCGCCCAGGGCGCTGCTGCTCCACTCCCGGTCCATCCAGCTGTTGCCGCTTACCGCGTAAGTGTCACCTGCAACGCTGATACGGCCCCCGGTAGGCATGCGGGTGTAGGAGTAGTAATAGGAAGCATTGCCCGGTTCGTCGTTCTTTGCGCTGACGCCGTCCTCACCGTGGAGAACGACGGCCTTGCCCTGCTCCAGGTTGAGGTCCAGGGCAATCCGGTCCTCCCGGGCGCGGATACGCAGGGGGAATGTCTCCCGTGAAGTTGCCCCTGCGGACCAATCATCCAGCCAGACATGCAGCTCACCTGTACTCGCACCGGCGAGACCCGCGGCGGCGCGACTGAAGCGTTCAAAGGTATGGATCTTTTTATTGTCGATATCGGTCAAGGCGAAGTGGGCCATGTAGAAATGTCCGGTCCGCCAGCGGGAAGAACCTGTTTGTTCTTCGACTCTGGGCCGGAAACGAAAAAAGGTGAGTTGGTAACCGAAACGGCGTTCCTCACCGGCGTTGACATTGCCGGTGAAATACCACCACTCGGTGCGATATTCACCATGGGGGCCATGGTCGGCGGGAAACAGGAACTCCCTGGGCCGGTCCACTTGCGCAAAAGACCGGGCAAGGTCGCCGCGTAGTACGTCGGTGACAGGTATCGGTTCGTCGCTGTTTTCAGCGCTCCTTTCAATGCAGCCGGGAAATACGAGGACTGCCAGGATGACCGAAATGAGCTTCAGGCGATTCATCCGCTATTCCCGTCTCAGCGCCTCGGCAGGCTGCGTACGGGATATCTTCCAGGCAGGGTAAATACCGGCAAGCAGGGCTGCTGCAAGGCCAAGGGCCATGCCCTGCAGCACGATATCCGCGCTGAAGTGCAGTTCCATGGTCCAGCCGAAGGAGCGCCGGTTGATTACCAGGATCAGCAAGGCCGTGATGAGACAGCCCACCGGGATTGCAATCAGACCGGCAACAAGACCCAGCAGGCCGGTTTCTGAAATAATCAACCGTCGCACCTGTCCGGGCAGAAAGCCCATGGCCCTCAGCAGGCCGTGTTCCCGGCTGCGTTCCAGTTGTAATGCCATGAGTGCGCTGAACACGCCGATGAAGGCGATGATGGCTGCCAGCACCCGCAGGATATCAGTGACGACGAAAGTATTGTCAAACACCTCCAGCGATTCCTGCAATATCCTGTTTCTGTCCTGCAGCCATAGCTCGCGCTCCGGCGCCAGTTCCTGCACCTGCCTGCGCAATACTTCCAGGTCAGTTCCGGGCAGCGTGTATATGCCGAAGCCCGAATAGCGATCATCGCGCCAGTGCCGTTCATAGGTGCGCCGGCTCAGGCTGACGACACCCTGGTCGGAACCGTAATCCTTGTATACGCCCAGTACCCGGAATGACCGGTTACCGTTATCGGTACGGAGTTCCAGCACGTCATCCTGTTTCAGCCCGTGACGCCAGGCATAGGGCTCGGAGACAATGACCGTATCCTCCCGCTGAAAGGCCGGCCAGATCTCATCCGTTTTACCCTGTATGAACCGGAACCCTTCCCGGGCAACCTCATTCAACCCGTAGGCGGCCAGTTCCGTTTGCCCTCGTGAAGTCTCGATGTTTATGCGCCGTACGCTACTGACGGCTTTTACCTGCGGCAGCGCAAGGATGGCGTCCGCAAACCCGGTATCCAAGGCATGAGCTGAAGCGGTTGTGCCTGTCGACGGCAGGGACACGTACATATCCGCCCGTAGCGCCTGTTGTAACCAGCGGTCCACCGAAAGACGGAAGTTATTGACCATCAGGCCAATGCCGATAACGGTGGCGATGGCGATCATCAGGGCGGCGATGGCGGCGGTAGTGCGGCTCAGGGAAGCCGTTACCGACTGGCAGGCGTAGCGGCCCGAAATACCGAAGCCCGCGCCCAGGAGGGGCTTTACACATGCCATCAGGACAACGGTCAGGAGGGGTATTAACAGAGCAACGCCCATGATAATGATAAATATGCCGCTGAAACCCAGTTCAATACTGGAACTGGAGAACTGGATGACCGTAATACCTGCACCGAGCGCAACAATACCCGTGATGAAAGCGGGTAACACCAGGCGTCGAGCCGACGTTTCAAGGTGAGAACGCAGCAGCGCCTGCCTCGGCGTAACCCTGGTTGCTTCCAGCGCCGCGGGGATGGCTGCCAGCATCGTGCCCGCCATACCCAGTAACGCACCCTTGAGCAACGAGAGATTCGACAGGGTGAGATTCGAATCCGTGAGCAGGTCATAAATCTCAACTATGGTACGGTTCACGACCTGTAACAGGCCGTGCGCCAACGCGATGCCGAATACCAGGCCGGCAGCAGTGGCAGCCATGCCTATCAGTGATGCTTCCATGGCGATGATTCCTCCCAGTTGCCGGCGCGTTGCTCCCAGGGCACGCAGCCGGCCAAGCAGGGGCCGCCGCTGCATAACCATGAAGGTCATGGTGTTATAGATGAGAAACATACCCACAAGCAGGGCCAGCAGGCTCAGTGCGGTGAGGTTGGTGTGGAAAGCCCCGGTCATCTGCTTGAGCGAACGGGTTCTTGTCGTTGCCGGAAGTAACGCCGCGCCTGGAGGCAGCAGTGATTGCAGCATGTTCTTCGTTCCGACGTCCCCGTCTGCGAGCGCCACGTCAATGCGGTTAATCCGTCCCGGCATGCCAAGCAGTTCCTGGGCAACGGCAATATCCGCAAGCAGGAGGTTGTCGGGGCTGAGGGAAGAGCCCGGTGCGGTTCCCGCAAGTATCCCCGCCACGCGCACGGGTATGCTACTGCCGCCGGTCACCAGGGTAACGCCATCGTTCGTCACGAGTCCCAGCCGGGTTGCCGTAGTGACGTCGAGGAGTACGGTATTTCTCTCCATCAATAGCGGGATAAGCGCCCCTTCTCCTTCCGGGTTCTGCAGGTTATTGAACCAGGCATAGGAGCGAAATGTCCTTTCCGCAAAGGGGTCGAGACCAAGAAAGACAAGGGTTTCCTGTTTTTCGTTCTTCTCCAGGGTCACGTGGGCCTCGATCACGGGCGCAATGGCGCGCATACCATGGTCGACGCGCAGGCGCGTGTACAGCCTTTCATCAAGACCAGCGGGTCCGCCGACTATGCGATGGGTGGCCCTGCCGGCGATAGTTTCGGTGGAACGCTCGAAGGAATGCCTGGCGCTGCTGTTTACCAGGTCTACGGACACTACCACGGCAACAGCCAGCGCGATGCCGGTAACGGCCAGACCCAGTTGCCAGGGATGGCGCAGGAAAAAATGCCGGCTGGAACGTAACAGGATGCGGTTAAACGCTAACAATCGCTTTCTTCCAGCCGGCAATCCCGTATCGTCATCAACCGGTCGGCCAGCCCGATGACCTCCCGGCTGTGGGTGACCATGATCATGGTTCTGCCCGCCCGGCGCACCAGGCGGTCGAGCAGGTTCAACACTTCCTGCCCGGTGTCATGGTCGAGATTTCCGGTAGGCTCATCGGCCAGGATGATGGCCGGCTTGTGAATCAGCGCCCTGGCGATTGCTACCCGTTGCTGTTCGCCGGTGGAAAGTTTATCGGGGTAAAAATCCATCCGCTGCGCCATGCCCAGTTCCTCCAGCATGTCTGCCATATCTGTCCGGTCACCGTTGTCAAGCCGGCCGGTCAACTCCAGCGGCAACAACAGGTTGTCCCTTACCGTCAAAGTGGGAATCAGGTTGAAACTCTGGAACACGAAGCCGATATGACGGCGCCGGAACAGGGTGCGTTCATCCTCGCTCATCCCGGTCAGGGATTGTCCCTCGACAAGTATGTCGCCCCGGCCAGGGGCATCGATACCGCTGATGAGATTCAGCAGGGTGGATTTTCCGCATCCGCTCTTGCCGAACAATACGACAAATTCTCCTTCGTACACTTTCCCGTTTACGTCATTCAGGACGACATGCTCCTGGTCGGCTTCCCAATAAGATTTGGACAGGTGGCGGAATTCTATAACTGGCGCGGCCATGGATCGGAATAATAGCAAACTGTAGTAGGATCACACGTACATAACACTCTGCACAGCAACCAGGGTGACTGACTCCCATGCACAGTGAACAGTATCTTCCCCGGGGATTGCTTCCGGTTCTCCACACCGTTGCCGGACAGACCTTTGTAACAACCCTTATAATGGTACTTTTCGCGCCTGTGTCACCGGCGGCTCCGACACCGAACGGTTCAAGTTTTTCTGACGCACAACAGTCCCGAATCGATTACACCAGGCCGGAAGTCACACAACCCCTGATGGACTGCGCAGACTTCACTCGCCTTTCCGGCGCAGATAACAGCGTCCTGTCTGCCACCCTGTTTCCAGCCGCTTCGGACAGGCCGGAAATGTGTGTGCTGACGGGGGTGAGCGCCCCCGAAGTCCGGTACATAGTCTACCTGCCCAGCAGTTGGAACGGGCGATTGTACATGCATGGCAACGGGGGTTATGCCGGGGAAGCGCTGAATGATGAGGTGGGCCACATTGCACGCCTGAAGGCGGCCCGGCTCGGATTTGCTGCCGCGTTCACCAATACCGGCCATGACGAAGCGTCGGAGCCCGGAGGCACATGGGCGCACAACAATCTTGAAAAAGAGATCGATTTCGGCTACCGCGCAGTGCACCTGACCGCGGCACATGCAAAACAGCTTGCTACAGCGTACTACGGGAGAGCGCCTGGGTATTCCTATTTTGACGGCTGCTCGACCGGCGGCCTGCAGGGCTTCAGCGAAGCGCAACGGTTCCCCGCTGACTTCGACGGCATCCTTGCCGGCGCGCCGGTCTTCAGTCTCAGGGAAATGATCTGGCAATACTGGAAGAACCAGAAGGCGATAACCGAAACACCCCTGACCAGGGAAAGGCTTGAATTGCTGGGGGACACCGTCCTGGATCTGTTCGATATGGCGGACGGTGTCCGGGACGGCGTAATCGGCAACCCCGATACGGTGGACTTCAACCCCGGGCGGGATTTGCCCCGCACGGGCGGCGCCGGCCCGGGGTTCACGGACGCTGAAATCACCACGCTGGCAACCATCTACGGACCTGTTTATGTGGGAGATAAGGAAATTTATCCGAGGATCGTTGTGGGTGGAGAGTTCCCGGGCCTCGCCTACGAGAGCGGTACATACCTGCCTGCAGCACCGGAAGCGGCATGGGAGGGACGCGTAGTGCCGGACAGCCGGGGCAGACTGGAACAGCAGTCAATCCTGGAATCCTGGTTCCGCTATTTCGCATTTGAAACAGACGACAGCGAACTGGACTGGAAAGAACTGGACCCCGAGCGGGGCCTGTCCCGAATGACGCAGTCAGGCCGGATTTTCAATGCAACCGATCCTGATCTCAGCGCTTTTCGCGACCGTGGAGGCAAGATGATCATCTACCACGGCTGGGCCGACTTCGGCGTCAATCCACTGAGCACGGTGGATTATTACCGACGGGTCGCCCAATTGTTTGATGACGGGGCGGCGGCGTTCCTCCGGTTATACCTGGTTCCCGGCATGCACCATTGCGCCGGCGGAGTAAATATAGACCGGTTTGATTTGATGACTCCATTGATCGAATGGGTGGAAACCGGCGCTGCGCCCCGGGACCTGGTCGGCTACCGGATCGAGCATGGCAGGGTCACCAGGTCGCGCCCGTTGTGTCCGTATCCCCGGGTGGCCCGTTACCGCGGCACAGGCAGTGTTGACGCGCACGAAAACTTTGAGTGTGCTGAACCCTGATCATGCGGCCTTCCCTGTCCGTGCCGGGAAAAAACCAATACAAAATCGACTCATTCTGGATTATATTGTCAGGAACTCTGTTATATACCCTGATACGCGCTACTGAAAAGACATGATCAAGCTCAACGTAAACAACAGTCAATATGAAATCGACGTCGAAGCGGATACCCCGCTTTTGTGGGCGCTCCGTGATGAGATAGGATTGACCGGCACCAAGTTCGGTTGCGGGATCGCCCAGTGCGGCGCCTGCACCGTTCATGTCGACGGAAAACCCATGCGTTCCTGTGTGCTTCCGGTAAGCGCTCTCGGCAACAGGAAGATCACCACCATCGAACACCTGGCCAGAGACGGCTATCACCCGGTGCAGCAGGCATGGGTCGAGCTGCAAGTGCCCCAGTGCGGCTATTGCCAGTCGGGACAGATCATGTCGGCCGTGGCCCTGCTTGCCGATAAAGCCTCGCCTTCCGACGAGGATATCGACAAGGCGATGTCCGGCAATATCTGCCGTTGCGGGACTTACCAGCGCATCCGCGCAGCCATTCATCGCGCCGCTGAATTACAACGGGAGCATCATTGAGTTGGAATTATCCGGCCGGGTAGTTACCGGAACAGGACAGGCCGCGGGTTTCACTGAGCTGGACCACGCAAAACAGCAATTCCTGGACAAACTGGGCATCGATACTTGGCCCGGCACGCTGAATCTGAAACTGGACGATGAAGATTCCCTCGCCGGATGGCACTCACTGAGAATCGGAGACGGTATCGGCATCCGCGCGCCTGACACTGACAACTGCCACGCCCGAAGCTATCCCGTGCAGATCAACAACCATGTTACCGGGGCCATTATCTTTCCTGAAGTCGACGGTTACCCGGATGACCAAGTAGAAGTCATCGCCCCGCTGTCACTACGCGGGCATTTCTCTCTCAATGACGGGGACCGCCTTACGCTGAGCTTGATCAGGCCTGTACGGACCAGCGCCGTCCTGTTCGACCTGGACGGCACCCTGGTCGATACGGTGGACGCGTTTTACCAGCTCGCCAAACGGACCGGCGCGGAGTTCGGTCTGGAAGTATCCAGGGAGCGCATGTACGAGACCCTGAACCACGGTATTTCCTACTGGGACCACGTTGTGCCGGAGTCAATGGAAGACCGGCCGGCCATGATCAAAAAACTGAACAGCAGGGCCATGGAACTCTGGCCCGAACTCATCAAGGACAATGCCGGGGCTTTTTCAGGTGTCGTGGAAACCCTGTCCGGCCTCAAAACAGCCGGCTTTGCACTCGGTATTGTTACCGGCTCAGGGGAATGGTCCCTGGATTTACTGTTTGGCCTGGGTGTGGCGGACATGTTCGATGCGGTAATTACCGGCTACGACGTAAAAAAACGCAAACCCGACCCGGAGGGCCTGAACAAGTGCCTGAAACACATGGACGTCGCTCCGGGTGATGCGGTCTACGTCGGCGACAGCGTTATCGATATGCAGGCAAGTCGCGCGGCAGGGGTACTGCCCATAGCCGTCCTGACCGGCGCCGGGACGTCTGCCAGCCTGTGTGAGGCAGGAGCTTACAGGATAGTCCGCAGCCATGAACAGGTACGCGCACTACTGGCGACCTGAACGCCTCCTGGGAGATGTCATTTCATAACCGCGCTGTTCGTAGTCAAATCCCCCCAGTTCGAGACGTTCAAGGTCCGTTGCCTGCGGGGAGGCATAATAGGCCCTGATTTCACGCATCAACCCTGTTTCCCTGTCGAACACGACCCATTCGGCGCCGCGCAAGACGGTACCCTGGTATGTCTTGAAGTGGGTCCATTCGATCACCGCCTCGGCCTTGTCCGCATCAACGAGCAGTGCATCAATGGTCCAGCATGAGCCAAATTTCTCCACGGCCTGCTGCCAACGCTCCGCGATCTTGTCTGCCCCCCGGAATGGCCCCTCATACATCCCCGGTGGAAAGTAATGGACGGCGTCGGGCGTAAAACAGCGCACTATCTTCTCCCGGTCCGCTTCATTGCAACCATCGTAGTATTCACGCATCACTGCTTCCATCTGAACGGCGTTCAACTGTTTTGCCGACATGATCGTTACCTTATATGAGCCTGAAGGTTTACTTATGTATAGATCATGATACTACGCTGGCTTGCTCTCTTATTAAAAAGTTAATAGAGTTGCACTCTTGGGACTTTACTCACATATAATGCTAAACAACAAGGATTGACCAATGTCTACTGATACCCCCATTCGTGAAGGCCAAATCCTTAGAGGGCCGTTATTCAACGAACCGATGCGGGTAGAAACTGTTAAGCCAAACGGTGCCAAAACATGGAGTGTTGGGCTTGTCGGACTGCAATCAGAACAGTTCCGTCGGGTCACCCTGACTCCTGGCGATATTTCTGATTTGACCATTGCCGAAGCTGCTTTCTCCTACAAAGGCGATGGACGGCTTTTACGCTTAGGCCTCCAGGCCTATTCCCTCGGTATCGCCTATGAATTCGACCCTTATTTTGGCCTCTCTATCTCCCGGGTTGATCCACTCCCACATCAACTCGAAGCCGTTTACGAGTACTTGCTTAAGCTTCCCAGTGTACGGTTTCTGCTTGCGGACGATGCGGGTGCTGGTAAAACGATCATGGCAGGACTGTTAATTCGTGAACTCAAGCTGCGAGGACTCGCCGAGCGGGTCCTCATAGTCTGTCCTGCAAACTTGACGTTTCAGTGGCAACGTGAACTCAGGGAGAAATTTGACGAAAAGTTTCTTGTGATCAAAGGCGGTGATATTCGTGATCAATTTGGTGTAAACCAATGGTTGGAACAAAAACAAATCATTACTTCTCTTGATCTGGCAAAAAGGGATGAAATTATCCGGGGTCTGCATCAAGCGCATTGGGACCTGGTAATCGTCGACGAAGCACATCGTATGTCCTGGTCGCCACCGGCTCGTAAGACAGCGCGCTATGCACTTGGAGAACTACTGCGCGACAGCGCCGATCACTTCCTCCTGCTGACCGCTACACCACACAAGGGAGACCCACAGAATTTTACTCTGTTTTTACAACTCCTCGACCAGGATGCCTATGCAGACGTGAAATCTATCCACGAAGCCATGAATCGACAACGGGCACCCTTCTACCTGCGCCGCACCAAAGAAGCAATGGTTTACTTCCCGGAGAGGCACGCGGATGGAACATGGATTGCTCAACCGGTTTTTACAAAACGTATTCCGCGCACAGCGAACTTTGCCATTGACGGCCTTGAGCTTGAGCTATATCAGAAAGTTACCCGCTTCGTCAAAAGACAAAGTGCCCGAGCTGCCGAACAGGGGGACGACCCGAGAGCAAGAGCCGTTGGCTTCCTGATGTCACTGTACCAGAGACGTCTCGCTTCCAGTACCTATGCCATGCGTCGATCGTTGGAGAAACGGGCCAGGCGTTTGGAAGAAGGTCTTGAACAGGCTCAACAACTGGCGCGCACAGCACCACCCGTGCTTCCTGACCTGGAAGATATCGAGGAAATGGAAGATTCTGATCGCGAACGCTTGGAGGCTATGCTGGATGCGATCACACTGGCAGGTAATGCTGCGCAGGTGCGCGAGGAAATATCCGAACTCCGTCAAATTGCCCGGGAAGCTGGTGTAGTTGAAAATTCCGGTAGCGAAGCTAAACTCAGCCGACTTAAAGATATCATGCAGGAGGAAGGATTTTTTGAAGACCCTGACCAACGACTGCTGATCTTCACTGAGTTCAAGGATACCCTGGACCACTTGGTGGGGCACCTAAAAAGCTGGGGCTTTCAGGTTGGGCATATTCATGGCGGCATGAAATCCGGTTCTCGTGATGAAATCGGAAGCCGTCTCCATACTGAACAACAGTTTCGTGAAGGCAATATACAGGTACTGGTAGCTACCGAGGCAGCCGGAGAAGGCATCAATCTTCAATGCTGTCATATCCTTTTCAACTACGATATTCCCTGGAATCCGAATCGACTCGAACAACGCATGGGGCGTATTCACCGTTACGGTCAACGTCACGATTGCCTGATCTTCAACTTCGTAGCAACTAATACTATCGAGGGACGAGTACTCCAACGCTTGTTGCATAAACTCCAAGAAATCCGTGACGCCCTTGATGATGACGCTGTATTCAACGTAGTCGGAGAAATTCTCCCATCTGCTCACGTGGAACGCGTACTCCGGGATTATTACGCGGGCAGACTGGGCCCCGTCGATCTCGAAGACCGGCTCTTGAAAGATGTGGACGAAAACCATTTTCGGAATATCTGTCAGACCGCATTGGAAGGTCTGGCCTCCAGGAAGCTTAATCTTGATATGCTTCTTGAACGCCGTGCCCGTGCACAGGAACGCCGACTGGTACCTGAAACTATTGCTCGGTTCATCAAGGAAGCTGCCAAAAATACGACTCTATCGTTAAAGTCAATCAAAAATCTGCCTCATACGTTTGAACCAGGACGAACACCAACCGACTTAAAGAAATACGAACGTGAGTCGGATTGGAAGCTACCCGAGATTGCAACCCGCTATCACCGCTTGTCAACGGACCGGAATACGGCAGAACAAAATAACCTGGAATGGGTCACACCTGGTCACCCGCTATTCGAAGCGTTGCGTCGGCATAGCCTTGAACTTGGCCAAGATACCTTTGCCAAGGGCGCATGTTTCCATTCTCTTGATCACGAGTCACCAGTGCGACTAGATTTTTACCGGGCTCGTATTGTAGATGGTCTTGGTCACATCATTCATGAGCGACTATTCACTGTCGAACTAACCGGTGAGGGCGATAGCCGCCTTCGCGAACCGGATATTCTTGGAAACCTGAGTCCTGCCTTAAAGTCAACTGGTGACGGATTACTACATCACGACAGAGAATCGCTGGAAGTGGCCGGACTCCCAGAGGAAACAGCATGGCTCAATGAAAACGCCCTGGTGCCATTTCTGAATGAGGTTCGTAATGAACGGCTGGCCGAGGTAAACCGTATCGCTGAACACGTTGAACTATCATTAACTGAAGTATTGCAGCGTATTGACGATGAAATCGGCCGTGCAAATGAAGATGTAGAGAATAATATCACCGGCGCCGAGGGCCGTCTTGCCCAGGCCGAATCCCGCCATGCTGAACTATTGGCGCGGCGCGAACGACGCCGTAATGAATTCAAACAGCAGCAAACGGTAACTCTACAGGGCGTTGAGCGGCTTACCAGCATTCTTGTCCTCCCCCACCCTGAAGGTAAATCCCTTCAAGTTCAACAGCTTAGGCCAAATCCTGAGACGGAGATGACCGCCATGCGAGTCGTGATAGAATATGAGCAGGCACAGGGGAGGCAAGTCTGCGACGTCCACGAAAAAAATCTCGGTTACGACATCACCAGTCTTGACCTGGAGTCCGGCACGTTACGTCTGATAGAAATAAAAGGCCTTGCCGCCGGAACCGGCAGCATTCTGCTTACACCGAACGAGCGCCGGGTAGCTGAAGACCGCCGCGATTGCTACTGGCTGTATGTGGTAACCAATTGCGCTGACGAACCTGAACTTCAAGAGCCTGTTCATGACCCGGCACGGCTACGGTGGCACGAAGTTACCAAGGTCGCCCACTATTACTTAGGCGTGGATGCCTTGAAGTGACCCTGATAGGTGGGGAGTACATACAACAAAATCATGAACCGCGCTGTATACTATGAAAGCTTGATTAAGGTGCCGTCCTCGGCCCCGCCGCACTGGGCTGCATCCTGTACGCACCAGGAATGTTCACTGCACCAGTTGTCGCCGTATATCGGCAAGTTAAAAAGTATTATTGCCCATGACCTCATCTTGCAATACAGCAAACCCGGTGAGCTGGTAGCTGATATGTTCTGTGGCAGCGGGACCGTGCCACTTGAAGCAGCCCGCCTCGAGCGACGCGTGTTTGCTTCTGATACGAGCATCTATGCTGTCACACTGACCAAAGGTAAGCTTGAAGCGCCCTCTGATACCGAAACTGCTCTTAAAGCCCTTGATCACCTTTTGGAACATGCAAAAACACTACCTGTGCCGGACCTTCGGTCTGTCCCGAAGTGGGTTCGTGCTTTCTTTCATCCCCAAACTCTCAAAGAAGTCTTACGCCTGAGTGAATTTCTTAATAACGAAAAACACTATTTCCTGCTGGCGTCCCTGCTTGGTATTCTGCACCATCAAAGACCGGGATTTCTGTCGTTTCCCAGCAGTCATCTCGTTCCCTATCTCCGGTCAAAAAAATATCCCAGGGCTAACCATCCGGAACTCTATGAATACCGTCCCGTTACCGAGCGTCTCCAAGCTAAGGTAAAGCGCGCACTGAAACGCCCACCAACACAGTCACTAAATAAATTTGTCGACGATATCAGTATGTCTTCCGTGGAATCCGTCAACCTCCCTGACGATATCGACTGTGTTATCACAAGTCCCCCTTACATGAATGCGCTGGACTACAGTCGTGACAATCGTCTGCGCCTATGGTTTCTCGGTGAAACTCATCTTGAAGCACCAGATCGCGTGCTGGCGAGTCTTGATGCTTTCAGAAGATTGATCAGTTCACTCTTGAAACAATTACAACAAAAAATGCGCCTGGGCGGTCATTGCGTCTTTGTCATCGGCGAACAGACCTTTAGGGGTGGCGGACGATTTCCTTCCGAGGAGTTAACGAGGATTTTTTTATCACCCCCTTCGACATTTCAATTATGCGATGTGGTCAGCGACATCATACCTGACGTTCGCCGCTCCCGGAAACATTTTGCCGGCGTAAAACAGGAGAATATTCTTGTATTCAGGAAGTTTTGAACATGCGTAGAAATCTTCCTCCAAAAGAATTATTTCTTGGAAAAACGATACCACAATTTCCTAAGCATAAGATTCTGGAATATATTGATTCAGGTGCCAATGGGCATCTATTTCGAGCGTTTGACGAATCAACAAACAGCAACTTAGCGTTCAAGATCATTCCTGCAGGCAACTTGAAATCTAACTATTTGGAGGAAGCATCGAAAGCTAACAGTTTGCAACATTCATCCGTTGTCAGTTGTCATGGTGTAATCGAATATTCAACCCCTGAAATACCTAGTGTCATTTTTATTTACGACTATGTGAAGGGCAAAAACCTGAGAGATTACATAAGGCAGGAGCGAGCCAATGTCAATGTACCTTTCATTGAGGGCTTTTTACGATCCATGTTTGAGTTATTGTACGAGTTAAAACAACGTAAATTGTTCCATGGTGACCTGCACGCGGGTAACATACTTATCTCGAAGTCTGAATATGATATTTACGGAAGAATCACCTTCCGAGTAACAGACTTTCGCGTAGGCGAACTAACAGGACATCCATCTCATCCTAACGACTATCTCTATATTGCCGAAACGCTTAGACAGTTGCTGGAGTGCGTAGAATATCCAAATTGCGAAAGTCGGGACCGATATGCCTATGAAGTTCTTCGCCATGACTTTTTGGAACGGCATCTGACCGAGACAAATCCTCTGGCTGACACATTGGCCACGAACCCACAGGAAATGCTGGAAAAATTGGACTCTATAGATGAAGAGTTTCTAGAGAAGGCAAAAGGAGAAATCGTCCCGAAGCTGGTCACACCATTTGACTACCCTAACTGTGAGCAAATAGGAAACTCCCATCTTTTGCTCAAGAATCTTTATTCAGACCGTTTACTGGGATTGTCGGACATCCAAGAACGGTCCAATTTAGTGTTGACCGGACCTCGAGGATGTGGAAAGACCACTGTTTTTCGTGCTCTGAGTCTGGACTATTTGATGTCAACAGGAAATGATCAACCAAGCGAGATTGATTATATAGGCATCTATTATAGATGTGACGACCTTTACTTTTCATTTCCAAGATATACAACTCCTGAACGCCTTGAAGCACTGGACGTTCCCATGCATTATTTGATCGTAACCTTGTTAGCGACAGCTCTAGAGCAAATCAACACTTGGGCAAAAAAGCATTTCCCGGAGGATTTCAAAAAGAAAGAAGAAGCACTTGTTGTAAGTCTTTGGGAGTTATTTGAGTGGCCCCAACTGAATAATCCAAATGCGCGACAGTTGGCTACTCTGGTGGATAAATTAAAAGGTAAGGAAAGAAAACGCGCAGCAAAAAAACAACGTTTTGTTCATATGCAGGCTGAACCTGTCGAAGGCTATGTTGGCCCCGGTGTTTTGTTTGATGCTTGTCGTCTTATACGGAACAAGTTTTCTTTCCTTCGTGACCGCCCATTTTATTTCTTTATCGATGATTATTCTCGCCCGAAAATTACCAAGGAGTTACAAGCAAACCTGAACCGATTGCTTATGCACCGGAGCCCAGATGCTTTTTTCAAACTCTCAACAGAAAGCCCCGTCTCTTTTGTACGCGAGGATGTGGACGGTAAACAATTTGTAGAATCCCGCGAACTTGGTTTAGTAAATCTCGGATTGAGATATATCAATGACGACAGAAATCAAACGCTTGAATTTCTTGAAGATCTATTCAGTCGCCGATTCCAAAGGGTTGAAGGATATCCTGTCCAAACTCTTGAACAACTATTGGGATCAATACCCCGCAATGAAAATGCCACGGCCCGTGCCTTTCGAGAGAAACAAGGGCGTCAAAACTATGCAGGCAGAGAAACTATAGCTGCCATGTGCAGCGGTGATATCCACTACATCATTCGTCTTGTTGCCAGAATGGTGGATGATTATGGAGGACCAGACGCTCTGGCAACAACCCAAACTCCTTGCATACCTCCCCAGCAACAACATGATTCTATCCGTGCTGCTGCAGGTTCATTTATGGAATCTGTACGCACCTTACCTCGTTGGGGAAAACAGCTTGCTGATGTAACCGCAACATTCGGCAATGTTGCGCGTTCTTATCTCATGTACGAAACATCAACCAACGAAGCTAATGAACCTCCTCACCAGGCTTCCCGGATTGAACCATACGAAGCACTAAATCTATCCGGGCAAGCCCAAGAAATACTTGATGAACTATTACGCTATTCAATTCTCATAGAAGATCCCAGGGGGAAAAGCCGGAGAGGAAAGGTTGTGCCAAGATTTTTTCTCAGGCGTTATCTGGTCCCCCACTTTCATCTGACGTTCAGTAAGCGTGACTCCCTTCAGTTAGAGAATCATCAGGTCGAAACGCTTTTGTGCGAGCCGAATAAATTTGAGGGCGAGATGAGACTGAAGTCAAAAAAAGATGCTGAGCGTCGCCGTCTGCGTCAACGTCGAGGTGGTCGAACACTTGATCAAGTCGATTTCCTTAAAGATGGATAACAGACAAATCCTACGGACTGATGAACGGTTAAGCAGTGTAGCTTGGCCTGCCCTACAAAAGATTGATGTTCCTGCATTGGGAGTTGATGACTGCCTATTGATATGCGCCGGATTTGAAGAACGCTCTATCGAAACCCTACGCCGAATACGAGATGCTGGAAAATACGGTTTCTCTCTTGGATTAGTAAGTTATTTACCGCAACAACCCGAAAACAGAGAGGAAGAATTACATACAATCAGCCAGGATGCGGATCTGCAGGAGACAAGGTTTGTCTATGACCGTGAAAATCCAGCAGGCATGGGGGAGAAACTAAAAGAGTTTACACAGGGATTCGACCGCGTTTTCATCGATATTTCCGGTATGTCCCGCCTCCTTATCGTTCAAACACTGGTAGCACTATTGTCTCTTGAGAAGCATTCGGTGGCTGTAATCTATGGCGAGGCAAAAGACTATCCGCCGTCTAGAGAACAATTTGAACAAGATCACAGAGAGGATGTTACCAGACCGGTACCAGGTTACTTGTCTTCTGGAATTTTTGAAATAGCTGCGACACCTGAACTGAGTTCCGTCTCAATGTTGGGCGAAGCGATCAGACTGATAGCGTTTCCATCATTTGATCCCGCACAACTCACTAATTTACTTCAGGAACTACAACCTACTTATACAGAGTTTATTCATGGTATCCCACCGGCTCAAGAAAACAAGTGGCGAACGGAAGCAATCAGCAAACTCAATCGCTCAGCGTTGGATGAACTTCGAGGAAAAAGGGATCATGAGACATCAACGCTTGACTACAGAGAAATCTTGTACAAGCTACTCCAGATATATGCAGAACGGAGTATGTTTGATCGACTTGTAGTTGCTCCGACTGGCAGTAAGATGCAAGCGGTAGCAGTGGGTTTATTCAGAGCAGCGCTGCATGACGTACAAATCGTTTATCCCACGCCACAGGTTTTCACGACGCCGGAAGAACACACTGTGGGGCTACGTCAACTATATCAACTTGATATACCTGCCGAAGCTTTTACTGATACAACCAGAAATTCCAGGGAAGATCCCAGCGACTCTTTCGAAACACACCCATGATTCCCACAGAGTGTAAACGTCTGGCGGAGGTAGATTTCCCTATCGCCCTAGTATCCAAGCACGCTGCGCGGGAAAAATCGATCCGGCATGGGCATCCTTCGACATTGCACTTATGGTGGGCAAGAAGGCCATTGGCGTCATGTCGGGCGATGCTGCTGGGACTGCTCTGGCCAGACCCCTGTGATCCACTCTGCCCGCAGGAATTTAAAGACAAAGCACGACAGCTTTTGCAGCAGATACCCAACTGTAATCCAGGCATTACTGATGAGGATTTGCGCATGGCGCTGCTTCGCTTCATCGGCGATTTTGCAGACTGGAAACTTGCCGCGAACAGCACCTATCTTACCGTGAGCCGCGTGCTGGTGAAAATAGCGAATGGTGAAGAACCACCACTGGTCGTGGATCCTTTTGCTGGTGGCGGATCCATCCCACTGGAAGCATTACGACTGGGTTGTGAGGCATTCGCCAGTGACCTGAACCCGGTAGCCTGCCTCATCCTCAAAGTAATGCTGGAAGATATTCCGCGCCATGGGCCAAGGCTGGCTGAAGAGTTGCGGCAGGTTGGCAATGAAGTCAAGGAAAAAGCTCAGCAGGAACTCAAGGATTTTTATCCGGATGATCCTGATGGCGCCAAACCTATCGCCTTTCTGTGGGCAAGAACAGTACGTTGCGAAGCCCCAAACTGCGGCGCGGAGACCCCACTCATACGTTCGTTCTGGTTATGCAAAAAGCCCAACCGGAAGCGGGCACTTCGACATTATGTTGAGTATTCTGATGAAATGCCACCGCACGTAAGATTCGAGATATTCGAACCGAAGTCCGAGGGAGAAGTAGCTAATGGTACTGTAGCCCGCGCTAGGGCAACCTGCCTTTGTTGCGGGGCGGTACTCCCACCGGAACGTGTGCGGCAGCAGCTTGCAAGCCAAAGAGGCGGTGCAGACGTAGTGTTCGATGAAAAAGGAAATCGATTAGGCGGGGCGCAAATAACGGCAGTAGTAATACACAGACCCGGTGAGACTGGACGGCATTACCGAATACCCTCCCAGTGCGACTATGATGCAGTTCGTAGGGCACAGAAACAGATAACGAATATACTTGAGGAGTGGAAGCGCGAGGGGCAAAAAAACCTGTGCCCATTACCAGACGAACCATTACCTCCGATTGGGACATTGGGTTTTCGCGTTCAACGCTATGGCATGGTGCAGTGGGACGACCTGTTTACTGCTAGGCAGAAGGTGGTACTGGAGAGGTTGGTGCGGTTGTTGAATCACGGGTCAAACGAGCAACATATTATTCGCTTCCTTGCATTAGCGGTTTCACGTTTTATGGATGATTTCTCGTCACTTGTGCGCTGGATGGATCGTGAGACACCAGCCGCAACATACACCCTACAAGCACTACCTATAAAATGGGATTTTTGTGAAATTAACCCGTTCGACAAGGCATCGTGGAGTCTGACAAGTTCGATAGATTGGGTAGCTCTCGTAGTCGAGAGTTTAAGCTGGTTAGGAGCCGGTCAAATCCAACCTGCCGACGCGACTGACCATCCATTACCTGATCAAACTGCCGGGGTCTGGTTTACCGACCCACCTTACTACGATGCCATTCCTTATTCTGACCTCTCTAATTTTTTTCTTGTCTGGCTCAAGCGTACACTGCCCGATAACCCGTTGCTGCGCGACCCGTTTGACCCCAACAACCCACTTGCGCCCAAGATCGCCGAGGCCGTACAGGATGAGACCAAGCAGGTAGATGGGCGCCCCAAAGATCGCGCATGGTTTGAGGAGACTATGTCGCAAGCCTTCACTGAGGGGCGCCGTCTTCTAAGCGAAGATGGTGTCGGGTCGGTCGTCTTCGCCCACAAGACCACTGAAGGCTGGGAGGCGCTGCTTTCCGGTATGATTCGCGGAGGCTGGACTATCACCGGATCTTGGCCTATCGCTACGGAGAGACTAGGTCGTCCACGCTCCCAAAATTCTGCTGCCCTTGCCACCAGCATACATCTTGTTTGCCGCCCACGCTCCGAGAACGCGCCAATCGGCGACTGGGCAGAGGTCTTGCGAGAACTGCCTAGTCGAGTTGCCAACTGGATGGAACGGCTACAGGGCGAGGGAATTCGTGGAGCCGACCTTATTTTCGCCTGTATAGGGCCGGCGCTCGAAATATTTAGTCGCTATGCACATGTAGAGACTGCGGAAGGTCAACAGGTTGCTTTGGCTGAATACCTGGAGAAAGTCTGGGAAGTCGTGGGTCGTACCGCACTTGAAAATGTTCTGGGTACGGCCGAATCAAAAGCACGCAATGGACTGACCGGCGCATTGGAAGAAGACGCACGTCTGACCGCTTTGTTCCTTTGGGCTCTTCAAAGTACAAATAGCAACACAACGAACAACAATGACAATTCGACCGAAGAAGAAACATCACAGAACAAACCGAAAGGCTACAGCTTGATATTCGATGTGGTACGCCGTTTCGCGCAACCTTTGGGTATCGACCTTCCCAAGTGGGAAGATCGCATCATTGAGACAAGTAAAGGCGTAGTGAGGCTGATGGCCGTGACGGAGCGAGGTAAGCAACTCTTTGGCAAAGATGAAGCACAGGCCATGTCTACGAGGATGGAACTGGAAATCTCGTCTCATCCCAACCCTTACCAGGGCATACTTTTCCCCGACCTTCAGAGTGAAGAGTTCGTTGGAGTCCGGGAACCACAGGCTGGATATGGTGAAATTCTACGTGGTAATCGAACATCAGACGGAATGCTTGACACTCACGACCACGCTACCACCCTGGATCGGATCCATGCTGCCATGCTATTGCAGGCTTCGGGTCACAGCCAGACACTTCGCAGTCTTCTCAAAACCGAACAAGAACGCGGTCCGGACTTCCTCCGTCTTGCGAACGCCCTTTCTGCCCTGTACCCTGTAAGCAGTGAAGAAAAGCGCCTGCTGGACGCCATGTTGCTGGCAATACCGAGATAATGTTGAGACGATATGAACGAGTGCTCTATCTGGCAGGTTTCCGCAGGTTCAAGTGATAGATCTTACATTAATCAGTTCCTTAAATATGGTGTAGCGTTGATCGGTCCTGGAGATATAGGGCCGTGGGTGTCTGGCCAAACCGATAAGGATTCGGATGATAACTTTATTCACCGTTTCGCTGAAGAAATGCAGATCGGCGATATACTACTGTTGCGAGTAGGCCAGTCGGCAATTAGCGCAGTTGGGCTGATTGCATCCGAATACCAATATTTGACACAATTTGATGACGTAAATGGCTGGGATTTGCAGCACGCCCGGCGTGTTCGCTGGTGCCCGCTTCCTGCTTTATATGACTTTGGGAGGCCGGTGTTCGGTGCAAATCCTTCACGATTGTCGCGTGTTTTTGTTTCGGACCTAGTTGATTACGCTAACCGCTTTGTTCGTTCACCACCAATAGAGTGGCAAACAAGCAAGTTGCCAAACCTACCAATAGAGAATCCGAGGATGGAAACGCCACCTGCCGATTTGCAAGACATCATTACTCAGATTCAACGATTGTCCCAAATCTACTACCATAATGACTTTGATAAATGGCCGACGGAAGATGAACTCATCGCACATTGTGTCATTCCTTTTCTTCGTACCTTAGGCTGGCCTTCCGAAATGATTGGGGTCAAGTGGCGTAATATTGATGTGTGTGTATTCTCGGCCCTCCCAAGAAGTCCGGATAGTTGCTACTATTTGATCGAAGCAAAAACTTTGGGTACAGGTATTGAGGGCGCACTCAAACAGGCAAAACGCTATGTTTCAACACTCGGAGTAACACGGGATGTTATTACTACAGACGGCATCCGCTATCAAATGTATAACGCCAACAAGGATTTTGCGCCTGCTGCTTATGCAAATTTAGCACGGCTGAAACTACCGGCCAAAAAATTATTTGATAGGATGCGCCGGCCACAACCGGAGAAATGACTTTGGATCCCTGGTATAAGATCGCCACCCCCCGCAAAGAAGTTCGCGAAGGCCGTTCGTTCAGTCCTGATGAATTCGCCATCGCTCTGGAGCAAGTGGTGACGGGAAATGCACCTGCTGATTACCGAGAACCGGCCCAATTTTTCTCTCGTACCTGCTTCACCCGCGCACTGAAAGAACACACAGGTATGGTACTACGGCGTCTCGCCGGAAGAACAGAGAACACAGCGCCGGTTATGACTCTTCTCACCCAGTTCGGCGGCGGTAAGACTCATACCCTGGCTTCGCTCTTTCACCTTGTCAACACCGGCGCAGAGGCTGCCAGATTTCCCGGTATAACTGACCTGTTGACAGAGGCGGGTGTGACAGAAGTTCCTGCCGCCCGGGTGGGTGTTTTTGTCGGTAATGCCTGGGACCCTGAGGAAGGTCGGGAGACCCCATGGGTCGAGTTGGCTCGCCAGCTTGGGGATGATGCCGCTGTTGCCGCGCTTGGCGCCAGCGCACGTACTAAGCCGCCAGGTACAGAGGCGATTGCAAAAATGTTAGCTACTGTGGAGGCACCGGTGCTTCTACTGTTCGATGAAGTCCTGAACTTCGTCAACCGGCACCGCGATATGGCCGAAGGTTTCCATGCCTTTATTCAAAACCTGACAGTTGCAGTTACCGGTACCACGCAAGTTGCAGCGATCATCAGCCTGCCGCGCAGTCAAGTGGAAATGACCGACTGGGACCAGCAATGGCAGGATCGAATTACCAAAGTGATCCGACGTGTCGCAAAAGACCTCATCGCCAACGATGAAACAGAAATCGGCGAAGTAGTACGGCGGCGGTTGTTCGAGGACCTTGGTGATGAGCGTGCACGCAAGAAAATTGCTAAAACTTACGCGAACTGGTGTTTCGAACGAAGCGCCCGGCTACCCCCTGCATGGATGGCGGTTGATACCGTAATGACCAAGACCAAAGCGCAGGATTTCCTGCGCGGTCGGTTTGAGGCCTGCTACCCTTTCCATCCTGCTACGCTTGCTGTTTTCCAGCAAAAGTGGCGCGCTCTCAACCATTTTCAACAGACCCGCGGCACCTTGGCAATGCTGGCGCAGTGGATATCCTGGGCAGCCCGCCAACACTTCCAGGAGGCGCGGCGGGAACCGCTGATCACGCTGGGATCGGCGCCGTTGCACATACCGGAGTTTCGCTCCGTGGTCCTTGGACAACTAGGCGAAACACGACTTGATGCGGCTATCAACGCAGATCTTGTCGGTCCAGTTTCACACGCGAAGGCCTTGGATGCGGACAGCACAGGGCCACTACGAGATATTCACCGTCGCGTGGGTACA
The DNA here is from genome assembly GCA_028819495.1 of Gammaproteobacteria bacterium. Classification (GTDB taxonomy): domain Bacteria; phylum Pseudomonadota; class Gammaproteobacteria; order Eutrophobiales; family Eutrophobiaceae; genus JAAXHV01. The sequence goes on from JAPPLI010000190.1 coordinate 43,078, forward strand.
GCCATCCTGTTCGAATCCTCCGGTGGCCAGGTGGATAAAGTTGCACATCTGCCAGAAATTCGCTTTGCTCTTGGCGAGCCCAATATAGAAACCACCAGCATCGATAATGCCGCGTTAGCCCTGGAAACTTCCAGCTTTTTCATACGCAGTATTGGGACGGACGGCTTCCGTATCCATCATCAAGCGACACTGAAAAAAGTAGTCAATGACCGGCGAGCGTCACTGAATGAGGAAACAGAGATCAAGCCGGCAATTCGTAAGTTGGTAGATAGTGAATTTAAACGCGGCGCCACTATTCCGGTTGTCTCCTTTCCTGAAGACGGGTCAGAAATTCAGGACTCGCCTCGCTTGATCCTGATTATCGTTGAGCCTGAAACGGAATGGTTGAATGATAGCAGCATTGCAGAACAGATTAAGCAGTGGACCGGGGAACGTGGTAAATCTCCGAGACTGTATCCAGGCTCTCTTGTCTGGTGTGTTAAAAAACCGGGAAACCAACTTCGCGACAGGATAGAGCTGTGGTTGGCCTGGCAACGCGTAGCACGAGAGGTGGCAGAAGGCATTCTGGGAACCGATTTCGATCGCGTGGATCGAGCGGAAGTCCAGGCCAAGGTCAAGGATGCGGAGGAAGCAGTCAAGGATGAAATCTGGGCTGGTTATCGTTTTGTGGTTCTTGCCGACCCCGGGACCGAGAATGGTCTAAAAGTCATTGACCTGGGTGCTGGACATGCCAGCGCGAATGAAACCCTCTGTGGGCGTATCATCGCCGCATTGAAGACTGAGGCCTTGTTAAACGAGTCGGTCGGCGTCGGCTATATCGAGCGTCACTGGCCACCTGCATTCAATGAAACAGGCGCCTGGCCGCTCACAAGCCTGCGTCAGAGCTTCCTTAACGGCACCCTGACAAGACTGATTGACCCAGACTCGATTCTTCGCCGTAAGATTCTGGAATTCGTAGAAAACGGAGATTTTGGTTTGGCATCCGGTGTCAAAGACAACGATCAGTATGAAAGATTATGGTACGGAGAACCGATTGCTGTTGAAGAAGTGGAATTCGAAACCAGCGTCTTTCTTTTGACCAAGGCCAGGGCCGAACAAATCCGAGAGGCGGAGAAAGAATCGACTCCGACCCAGTCAGACGATACACCTGAACCAATCTCCCCACCTGAATCGGAACAGGTATCTAAGACGGATTCTGAGCCCCACCCAATTCAAGAAGATAAAAAGACGACGTTACGGCTTGCCGGTACAGTGCCTCCTGAAACGTGGAACCGACTTGGAACCAAAGTATTGCCAAAACTTCGAGGTGAAGGGGACCTTAATGTAGGTATTGATTTCTCAGTGAGCATAAGTTCAACGTCGGCACAAAGAATTGAAGCGGAACTACTGCAAATTTTGAATGATCTCGGACTGGACGAGCGAGTTCATATCAAACAAGAATGATTTTAAGGAACATCCCTATCAAGCACTGGTGTTATCCACCAAAAATCGGATTAACCTGTGGAACAGTTCAAATTGATAATTCACTCTGAACTGGCTTTGACAGCCCCATGAAAAGGCGGGATTTCATAATCAACACGGCCCTGGGCCTGGCTGCCGCACAGGCGTCGGCGCCGCTTGTGGCAGAATCCAGGTTCTCCGGGAATCCGTTTACCCTGGGTGTTGCCTCCGGCGACGTGACGCAGGACTCGGTGGTGTTGTGGACCCGGCTTGCGCCGCAACCGCTGGCGGCGGACGGCGGCATCCGCCAGGGCGCGATTCCTGTACACTGGGAGTTATTTGAGGAAGAAGGGATGCGAGTACCTGTCAGGCGGGGCGAGGAATTAGCCGTGCCCCAGCTTGCTCATTCGGTTCATGTTGACATACAGGGACTGGAACCGGGGCGGGAGTACTGGTACCGGTTTTCCGTAGGTGCGCATAGTTCAGAAGCGGGACGCACGAAGACCCTTCCGGCACTCGACAGTCAGGCCGAATCCATCCGCTTCGTCACGGCATCCTGCCAGAACTACGCTCACGGTTATTTCGCCGCTTACGACCATATCGTTGCGGATGATCCGGACTTCGTGATGCACCTGGGCGACTATATCTATGAAACATCCTACGGTGTGAACGTCAGGAAACACGAAACCGAAGACATGCCGTTTACACTTGACGGTTACCGGCGGCGGCATGCGTTGTATAAAACCGATGAATCCCTTAAACGGGCCCATGCCAGGCTGCCTTTTTTTACCACACTGGACAACCACGATGCCGTGATAGATATCGACCCCGCCGGGTTGGGGAGAAGAGCTGCCGCCTACCAGGCCTGGTACGAACATATGCCGACCCGGGGCTATGGCAAGCCTGGTGATAACCGGTTTCACCTCCGGCGCACAATCCATGCCGGCAGGCTGGCACAGATCAACCTTCTCGATACCCGCCAATTCCGCGACAGACAATATCTCTGCAGTAACAACGAACCTGCGTACGGCTTCGGTAATTACCGGGAACGTTGTCCTGTGATATTCGCTGAGGAGCGTAGTATGCTGGGAGAAGATCAGGAACGCCGGCTGATGGAAAGCATGGTGAACAACAGGGCTCCATGGAACGTGATTGCCTCAACCAGCGTGTTTTCTCCTTTCCACCTGGATATCGATAACAAAACCTTGAATTTTACAGGTTCCTGGGATGGTTACCCGGCAAACAGGGACAAGATCGTCGATGCAATCAACCGGAGCGTTACCGGCCACGCAGTGATCCTGAGCGGTGACATGCACTCCTTCTGGGCCATCGACGGCATGCAGTCCACAGCATTATCCGACCGCTTTCCGGGAGTGGAATTTGTGGTATCTTCCATTTCAGCCAACTGGCCCGACGAGATGGACAAACCTATAACAGACAACCTGGTTCGAAACCCGCAGATAAAGTTCTATGAACCGGACAAACGCGGGTACTTGTTACATGATATCTCCGCGCAGGAGTGGCAGACAACGGCGCGCGCCGTACATGACGTCAGGGATGCGCAGTCTGAAGTCTTTGACTTGGCGCGGTTTGTCGTCGACAACGGCAAACCCGGCCTCCGGCGCGTCTTATGACAGCCCTCTCCGTCATTCCCGCGCAGGCGGGAATCCAGTGGACAACAAAACTCCTTATAATGAATGTTTGCTTACTGGATTCCCGCCTGCGCGGGAATAACGAATGTGGTTAAATATGCCTGATTTTACTTATGACATCGAAGATATCGATCTGGCGCAACAAGGGCTGAAGCGCATGGACTGGGTGCGCGAGCGCATGCCGGTTTTACACGGGATCAAGGAAGACTTTACCCGGACAAAGCTTTTTGACGGCTTGCGTATCGGTATCTGCCTGCACGTGGAGGCGAAGACAGGCGTGTGGCTGGAGGCGCTGGCCGGTGGCGGCGCGCAAATTGCCATTACCGGCAGCCCCGGAACCGCCCAGGATGAGGTGGCCGCGGCGCTGGTGGCGGAATACGGCATACAGGTGTTCGCCAGAAAGAGTGAAACTTTCGACCGGCACCTGGATTACGCGGCCAGGGTACTGGCGACCGAACCCGATTTGATCGTCGATAACGGGGCAGACATTCATATGCTGGCACTCACGAATCCGGACTTCTCCAGGGCAAAGTCAAAGATAATCGGCGCCACGGAAGAGACAACCACCGGCGGCTTTCGCCTGCGTGAAGAGATTACCGCACATGTCTTCCCTACCATCGTCATCAACGACAGCCGGGCAAAACGCATTATTGAAAACCGCTACGGCGTCGGCCAGTCAGTGGTTGACGGTATCATGCGCTGTTCCAACCTGCTTATCGGCGGCAGGCGTACAACCGTGATCGGCTATGGCTACTGCGGCCAGGGGATCGCCCGCGCCTTGCGCGGTCTCGGCGCACATGTGACCATCGTCGATATCGACCCCCTGACGCGGCTGGAAGCGCATACGGAAGGTTATACCACAGCCGAACTGGAAGAAGCGTTACCCACCAGTGACTTCGTCATCACGGTCACCGGCAGGCCTGACGCACTCAGACGCGAGCACCTGGCGCTGCTGAAAGACGGCGCCGTTCTATGTAACGCAGGCATGTTCGAGACGGAGATCGACCTGCCGGGACTGCGTGAACTATCGGTCGAGTCGAATCCCATCATGCCGGACATCCGCCGCTTCAGTCTGGAAAACGGGAAAACCATTTACCTGCTGGGCGAAGCCAACTCAGTCAACCTGAGCGCCGGTGACGGCAATCCAATCGAAATCATGGACCTGGGTCTGGCCATGCAATCCCTGTCCCTGGCATACCTCGCAAGTAAAGGCCGGACATTGCCGGCGGGCCCGCAAAACGTTCCCGGGGAAATCCAGAACGAAGTGGCTGTCAGGACCCTGCGTGCCTGGACCCGGAGTTAAGGATGAAGTTAACCGATAACACTGTCCTGATTACCGGCGGCTCGAGCGGTATCGGCCTTGAGATATCCAGGCAGTTTTTGAACAGGAACAACAAAGTCATTATTACCGGGCGGGACGAGAAAAAACTGCAACATGCGAAACAACAACTGGACGGGGTGGCTGTAATACGGAATGACGTCAGTAATCCTGACGATATAGAGAAACTCTATCAACAGGCCACTACAGATTTCCCTGAGCTGAATATATTGATCAATAACGCAGGAATCCTGCACACGCTTGATTTACGGGACAGCAATCTTTCAGCAGCAGATTTGACGATGGAAATCGATATTAACCTGAAAGGGACCATATTGATGAATAACGTCTTTCTGCCGCTATTGAAGTGTAACAACAACCCTGCAATCATCAATGTGTCCTCAGGACTGGCATTCGTGCCCTTGCCGATGACCCCGGTATATTGTTCGACCAAGGCCGCAATTCACTCATATTCATTATCATTGAGAGCGCAATTAAGGAATACCGGTGTCAAGGTATTCGAACTGGCTCCTCCTCTTACTGAAACCGAAATGATAGGAAGCTTTAATGAACAGGACATCAGGGGAGTTTCTGTCATGTCCGTTGACGGTATGGTGGCAGATTTCCTGAAAGGATTGGCAAAAGATGAATATGAAATCCGGCCTGGCCTGGCTAACCAGCTCAAGTTCATGAGCCGGTTTTTCCCGAGCTTTATTCTTCGACAATTAAGCAAATCTGTTGATAGGTTACATTAGAATTATAATTTATTCAGCTCCTTGAACTCCAGTTCCCCAGGGTTGATGATCTTACCATTTTTCACCACCAGTTCGACATTGCCCAGGGCAGACAGGTCCCGCAACGGATCGCCGTTGACGACGATGATATCAGCAAGCTTGCCGGCTTCAAGGGTGCCCAGTTCCTCTCCCCGGCCGATGACTTCGGCCCCGTTCCGGGTGGCAGCCACCAGCACCTGCATCGGCGTCATACCTGCTTCGTTCATCAACTGCAGTTCGCGCAGTACCGATGCGCCGTGCAGCATCCCGGCATTGCCCGCATCACTCCCCATCGCAATCCTGACGCCCGTCTGCAGCGCCCGCTCCAGGTTCGACATCGAGATTTCCAGGCTGCGCTCCCTGTCATTGAGGAGACCCGGAACGTTCCGGGAAGCCAGGACCACGCTGCCCGGAGCGGTGATCGACGCCAGCAGGACATCCCATACCTTGCCATGCAGATGTGGGGAAACAAAGGAGCCGGGTTTCGTTGTATAGCCCCCTTCAAACACCGCGAGGGTCGGTATATAGGCAACATCACGTTCGACCATCAGTTCGAACACGTCCCGGGCGCCGGTTTCGGCCATGTGTATGCTGTGCACGATAACGTCACCACCTGCTTCAACAAATTCCCTGGCCTCGCTGGGAAATGACGTGTGCGCATACACCTTCAAATTGCGGGCATGGGCTTCCTCAATCAAGGTGTGGAGGATATCGGGCTTTAACTTGTCCATGTCGGCGTCAAACCGGGTGGTCCCGGCTTCGACGCGCGAATGGAACAGCTTGATGCCGTCAACCTGTTCCGCACTGATCCTGCGCACCGCCTCTTTGGCATCTTCCACGCTGTCAACCTGGAAATAGAAGGGACCCAGGTAGTCCAGGAGACCGAGCTCGGTTATCAACCGAATGGGATGCGAACCGGGGGCGGTAATACCGAAACCATTGCCGTACAACCTCGGACCCATCAGTTCACCGGTATCGAGCGCCGTTTTCATGGCATTGAGACTGGGGTGCGCAGCCATATCGTAAATACTGGTCACGCCGAACTTCAGGTAACTCAGGAGGCTGTTTTCAACGGCAGCCGGGGTGAATTCACGCGGGTCTGCCGACCCGCCGCCACTGCCGCCGATGTGGATGTGCGCATCAATGAGACCCGGCAAGAGGGTCTTGCCCCCAAGGTCTACTATACGCGCGTTTGCAGGGACGACGAAATCGGGACCGATTGAGGCAATTTTCGAGTCCCGGATGACGATTGCAGCATCTTCCAGGGGCGGCCCTCCGTTGCCATCGATAATCCTGCCGCCTGTCAGGACCAGGAATTCTCCGGCCCACAAATGGCCGGAACAGACACAGAGCAACAGGATACCTGCCGGCAACAGCCGGCATGAGAAAGACCTCCTTCCCGGGCGACCGGCAGTATCAGCGCTCAAATCCAGCAACCCCTGTCCCAGGTCCTGCCCGCTACATTTCGTAACGTAGTTCTATACCGTACGTTCTCGGGTCGTTGATATCGCCGTTGCGGGGGAAACCACCACTGGCCAGGCTGATATAATTGGTTATATACGCATCCTTGTTGTTCAGGTTGTTGACCCAGGCCGATATTGACCAGTTCTGGTTGCGGGGCTGAAAAGTGCCCCTCATGCTGACGTTCGAATAGGAGTCCTGGGAGGCCACATCCCGTTTATAGGGGTCAAAATAGGCCGTATCCCGCCAGCGCCAATCTACCCTGAAGTCGAAGTCACCCATAGTAGTGGGGAAGGTATGGCTCCCGCTCAGGGTGAACATGTGTTTGGGTGAATTAGGCAGCGGGTTGCCCTTGAGATTCAGCAGTCCCAGTTCCGGAAAGATCGGATCCTGGGTATAAAATTCGGTAAATTCATTATCCAGATATCCGTAAACCAGTTCCAACTGGGTATTATCGGTCAGCAGGTAGGCAAGTTCCGCCTCGACACCGATGGCCTCGGCGGACGCGGCATTGGTGAGCGTAAACGACAGGCCCAGCAACTGGCTCACCTGCAAATCCGTATAATCGTAATAGAAGGCCGACAGGTTGGCCTTCAGCCTGTCGTTAAACAGCACGGATTTTACGCCGCCTTCAAAGCTCCAGATAAACTCCGGGTTGAGCGGCGGTGCCGTGTTGCCGGGCAGTATCTGCCCGCTTTTAAACCCGCGCGATGCGGTAAAATAAACCATGGCATCGTCGCTCAGGGCATAATCGATGGAGAAGCGCGGCGTCCAGGCGTCATAGGTACGCTTGTTGTTCAATGGAATAAACAAGTCCAGTCCGAACAGTTGAATCTTTAGCTGGAACGAACTTTCCGTCGTACGCTTTTCCTCGCTGTAGCGAACACCGGCCGTCAGGTTCAGCCGTTCCGTCGCCGCCCAGGTGACGCTGCCGAATGCCGCGTAGGCTTCCGTTTTTGCATGTCCGCGTTCATCAAAGATGTCGCCGGGCAGATTTATGGCGAACTGGAACGGGACCGTATTGGTGACAAACACGTCATCATCGAAGTAGTACAGACCGAACACGCTGTTGATCCTGTCCGTGTCCCAGTTCAACTGAAATTCCTGGCTCCAGTGGACGCCGGAATTGATATTGGTGGAAGGCCAGCCGGGATTATCCGTACCATCGTACTGTGATTTTTTTACGCTGTGCTCATCACGGTAACCCGTCAGGGACTTGAAGGTGAAGTTCTCGTTGATTTCATAAGTGACATCCAGGGAGTAGCCATAGGTCCTCATATCCCGGCTTTCCTCGGTTTCGCTTGCTATATCCCTGAAACTCTGCTTGCCGTTACCGCCCTCGACAACACCTTGTAACTCCCCGAATGCCGATCCGAACGTATGAACCACTGCGCCCGAATCGTCGGCATCCCAGTAATCCATCGCCGCAACCACGGTCAGGCCGTCCGTCACCTGCCACTTCAGTTTGCCGCGCGCCGCGATCTCATCCCGGTCGTCAATATCCTCGCCGTTAAAAGTGTTTTCACCGAAGCCGTCCCGGTCCACCTTGTAGAAAGCCGCGCGCGCCGATAACTTGTCTTTTACCAGCGGACCGCCGACGCCGAGTTCAAACTCCCGTGCTTCATAGTTGCCGAAGTTGGCGCGGGCATTGACCTTGACCTCATCCGTCGGCTCCCGGGTAATAATATTGAGCGTACCGCCCGTTGCATTCCTGCCGAACAGGGTGCCCTGCGGCCCGCGCAATACCTCTATCCGCTCAATATCGTAAAACGAGGTGCCCTGCGAGTTCGGATAGGCGATGACGACACCGTCCTGGTGCACCGCGACTGCGCCTTCCGAACCCGAGTTATCCAGCGTGAGACCGATGCCGCGGATAAATACCTTTACCCTGCCGTTATTCTGTGCTATGTCCAGGTTCGGAGCCAGGGACGTGAGGCCGAACAGGTCATAGACGCCTTTATCATTGAGGCTCCTGGCAGAAAAAGAGGTAATGGCCAGTGGAACATCCTGCAGGTTCTCGGTGCGCCGCTGCGCGGTGACTATTACTTCCTCCAGAACTCCCTTGTCTTTCTCCTGCGAGTATGCCGCTACGGCATCGAACATGAATAAACCCGCGCACGAAAATATGATGAGAAATTTCGCATAATTTCTTGACTTGAACATAACAGTCCTCCCCCCGAAAATTATCGATTCTTAAAGGTATTGCCCCATGGATACAGGCCAACAGGGTTTTTGCGATCCTGCTCCTTACGTCTCCAATGGTATCATAAAATCCATGAGTCTATAGGTATTCCAACCACTGATGTTTTTTAGCTACATTGATTTTGTCGATACATCCTTGTACCGTAGAAACTTGAAACCAGGCAGATTTTCCTGACACAGTGTTATCAACCCGGGGACCGCAGTAATGAGTTATGAAATTGGCATCGACGTTGGAGGAACGTTTACCGATTTTGTCGTGCGCAGCGCGGATGAGATCATCAGCGGCAAGGTGTTGACCACACCGAACGATGAGACCGTCGGCATCATGAATGCCATCCGCACGTCGGCAGAGCATTTCAGCCAGGATACGCAAGGCTTTCTGAAAAACGCCGATAATCTTGTTTTAGGCACGACGGTGGTGACCAATGCCATGCTGGAGTACGCAGGCGCCAAAACAGGACTTATAACCACAAAGGGATTTCGCGACATCATCGAACTGCGTACCGGCTACAAGGAAGACCATTTTGACATTCGTCTGCCCGCGCCCTACCCCATCGTACCCAGGCAAAGGCGGCTTGGAGTCACCGAACGCATCAACCACCTGGGAGAGATCGTGCTTGAGCTCAATGAGCAGGAAGTACGTGATGCGGTCAACAAATTAAGGCAACTGGAGGTCGATTCAATCGCGGTATGCCTGTTATTCTCATTTAAAAACAACGAACACGAATCCCGCATCAGGGAAATCATCCGGGAGGAATACCCGGAAGCATACGTGTCCCTGTCCTGCGAAGTCCTGCCCCAGGTTCGGGAATTCGACCGTTTCAGCACGACCATACTGAACGCTTACCTCAGCCCGAAACTCGATAATTACCTGCGCCAACTGGAAATCAGCCTGAATGAAGCGGGTTTCGGCGGCCGCCTGTTCATCAAGCTTTCCAACGGCGGCGTCATGGACACCGACTTCTGCTGCCAGCGCGGGGTTGAACTCATCCAGTCAGGGCCGTCCGGCGGCGTGACTGCGGCGGTTGCAGTGGGTGAATGGTCCGGGTACAAGGACCTGATCGCAGTGGACATGGGCGGAACCAGTTATGACGTCTGCTTAATCAAGGAGGGCCGCCCCGATATCGGCGTTGATTCCTGGGTCAGCCGTTACCGCGTCGCAACCCCGATGATAGACATACACTCCATCGGCACCGGCGGTGGGTCGATCGCCTGGATCGATGAAGGCGGCGCGCTCAGGGTGGGACCCAGGAGCGCCGGGTCCGACCCGGGACCTGCCTGCTACGGCAGGGGCGGTGTCAAACCCACGGTCACCGATGCCAACCTGGTACTGGGCTACCTGAATCCGGGCGCTATCGGAGGGGGGGAAATCAACCTGGACGTAGCAGCCGCACACAAGGCGATAGAAACTGAAATTGCACAGCCCCTCGGCATGTCGGTCGAAGAGGCGGCAAGCGGGATATTTCGTATATCCAACAGCGCCATGACCAATGCCATCCGTTACGTTTCGGTTTCCCGAGGGCGCGACCCCAGGGATTTCGCCTTGATGGCTTTCGGGGGCGCAGGTCCGGTTCACGTGGGTGTCCAGGCCAAGGATCTGGGCGTCAACACTATCCTGGTGCCGAAGAACGCGGGCGTTTTCTGTGCACTGGGTTGTATCATATCGAATTTCAAAATATCCAAGGTCAAGAGTTTCATCAGTCGTTCCAATACCATCCGCATCGATGATTTGAATGCCATCTTCGATGAGATTGAGAACGACGCCCTGGAATTGCTCAAACAAACGCCGGGCATCGTCGAGACCCAGACCCACCGCGCCATCGACATGCGCTACGTGGGCCAGACTCACGAAGTCACTGTCCCGATCCGTTCAAGGACAAAACGGGTAACGGAACTGAACCTGAACAAAACCTTTCAGGACTTCCATGAGGCCCATGAGCAACTCTACTCTTTCAAACGTCCCGACCAGACGGTCGAAGTGCTCAGTGTCCGTTCGGACCTGGTAGGTACCCGCGACACGCTCAAATACCACAGTACGCCGTTTGAATCCGAGGACCCGTCCGCAGCGTATAAGGAAACGCGCCGGGTCGGTTTTGACGGCGTCGGGTTTGTCGACACGCGTATCTACGACGGCACAAAAGTACGGCCGGGAAATCTCATCACGGGTCCTGCCGTCATCGAGGAACCTGAAACGACGATAGTCATTTATCCGCAGCAGGAAGCCATGCTGGATCATTACCAGACTTACATTATTGAAAGTTTCCAGTAATGCCATGGTAGACAAAATTACCGCCGAAGTCCTGCGCAGCAAGTTCGACGCGGTTGTTGCGGAAATGCGCGCCACCGTGATAAATACGGCCTGCTCGACTACCGTCAGTGAGGCAAATCAATGCTGCAACGGATTATTTACCGAGGCGGGAGCGCTGGTCACAATCGACAACCCGTTATACCTCTCATCCATGGCGGATACCGCTGCCGCCGTGCTTGATTACTTCCAGTACGACCTGGGCAGCGAAGATATCCTGCTTACCAACGACCCCTATGGCGGAGGCTCACGTCTGCAGGAATTTACCGCATTTGCGCCGGTGAGTTTTGAAGAGGAAATAGTCCTGTACGTGGGCGTGCGTGCGCATACGGAGGATATCGGCGGTGATTTGCGTGGAAACTACAATCCCAGGGCCACCGACATCTGGGCTGAGGGTGTGCGCTGCCCACCCGTCAAGATTTACCGTGACGGGAAATTGCTCAAAGACACGTTGAACACCATCGCCTTGAACAGCCGCAATCCAAAAGCCTTCAGGCTGGATCTGGAAGCCATGTTTTCTGCAATCAGGATCGGCCAGACGCGTATGGCGGAACTGCTTCACGACTATGGCGCCGAAGTCGTATTGGATGCGCTGGACTGGTCGGTCGATTACGCTGAAGCCCGTTTCAGTTCAATGCTGAAGGATTGGGGAGACATCAGCGCTGAAGGCAGTTGCAGGCTGATGCATGATTGCCAGGGCCGGGACAACCTCGATATCCGCGTCAGACTGGAAACAACAAACGGCCGCCTGCTCCTGGACTTTTCAGAAACCGATGCCCAATCCACCGGCTTTATAAACACTACGCCGGCGCAGGCCCTGAGTTATGCGCTGCTCCCTGTTTTTGCTGCGCTGGGTACCGATGTTCCGAAGAATGCGGGCAGCCTGCGCTGTGTCGACCTGGTTGCTCCGGAAGGCTCCCTGGTGAATGCCCGCATGCCGGCGCCGACGGGCTGGTCGGCCTCCCACGTCGGCACCGACCTGGCGCTGGCGGTCACGGATGCCCTGTCCGGCCTGGTTCCGGAAAAAGTTGCCAACGTGGCGGGGAATTCGATGCTGATATACATGATCCGGCGTGGCATACGCAACGGCTTTACCGTCGAGCAATTGGCATTCATTGACTATGCCCGCTTTACCCAGGGTGGCTGCAGCGGTGCGGCCGGACGGGACGGCTGGGGCATGCCCGGTATTTCCTCAACGACCCCCCTGCCGTCAATTGAGATGTTTGAGGCGGAGGTCGACGGGGAAATCCGCAAGCTGGAATACGTGACAGACTCGGCCGGCGCCGGGCAGTGGCGTGGCGGACCCGGAACGGAAGCATGTATTGAATTGCCCGCTCCGGATCCGGATGAGTTCTATTTGACTGCCTGTGTCTTCCCGCGCCAGCAGGCAGCCGGATTTGCCGGAGGAACCGCAGGCACGGACAATTCCGTGCTGGTACATTCCGGTGAAGCGAAAATAAACGTCGAGAATGCCTATGTGGACCAACTACTCGGACAGGGATCCGACCTCAGTATCAGGATGGGCGGCGGTGCCGGCTGGGGCAACCCCATGGCCAGGGACCCGGAGCAGGTACTGGCGGACGTACTGGATGGTTACGTATCCCTGGAAGCGGCAGAGGAACAATATGGTGTCATCGTTGATCCTGAGAAATTGCAAATCGACACCGCCCGTACCGCCGAACTGAGAAAAGAACTGGACATGAATGACTATCGCCCGGAGAAATACGACAATGATTGATGTGATCACGGCTGAAATCATACGGGAATACCTGGAAACGGTATCGGAGGAAATAAGCAAAACCATGGAGAATACCTCCGTTTCCACTGTTTTCAGCGAGGCCCATGATTACTCCACCGGTGTGTTTTATTCGGACGGCAAGGAAGTCAGCCTGCTCGCCAGGGCAAACTCGCAACCCATCCATATATATGCGTCCGTCCATTCGGTCGAAACGCTGCTGAAGTCGTTTAAATACAACCTCAATGAAGGGGACATCGTGCTGGCTACCGATCCCTATTCGGGCGGGAGTCACATCCCCGACTGGACCCTGATGAAGCCCGTGTTCTACCATAACAAGCCCGTTTTCTTTCCCGCCGTACGCGCCCACTTTATCGAAGTCGGCGGCCCCGTGCCGGGAGGATACAACTCAATGGCCACGGAAATCTGGCAGGAGGGTTTTCGCCTGGCGCCCGTCAAGATCTGTGAAAAAGGAGAAATGCGCCGTGACATCGTTAACCTGCTCGCAGGCAACAATCGGCTCCCGGACACCATGGAGGGGGATCTCAATGCGATGATCGGCGCCTGCAAGGTCGGCGAAGACCGGATCGTCCGGCTGGTGGAGAAGTACGGCCTGGATACGGTGCTGGAGTCGGTGGACTACATCCTGAACTACAGTGAACGGCAGGTGCGCGCCGAGATCTCTTCGTGGCCGGATGGCGAATACAAGGGCAGAAGTATCCTCGAACACGATTTCAACGGCGGCATTGATATCAACGTGGACGTCACCATCAACGTCGAGGGGGACGGCTGCACGGTGGATTTCACCGGCACCCACCCCCAGACCAAGGGGTTCGTCAACAGCGTCAAGGGCAACACCCTGTCCTGGGTGTTTACCGAATTTTCCGTAGTGATGCCGGATGTGCCGCTTAATTCCGGGTTTTTCAGACCGATCGAGGTGACCGCTCCGGAGGGTACCGTGATTAACCCGCTGCCGCCGGCGCCGGTGGGCAACTCAACGCTGTGTATCGGCAGTGATATCGGCCAGGCTGTAATGAAGACCCTGGAGAAGATCGTTCCGGAAAAAACCGGCTCGGCATTCATCGACCTGACCATCAATACCGTGTTCGGGTTGAACTCGCACTACGATAACCAGATGTACGTCAGTTTTGACTATTCAACCACACCGACCTCCAGCGGCGGCGCCTGCGGCACCGACGGCTGGGGCGGATACTCGGCGCCGCATGCCTCCCTGCGCATCCCGTCGTTCGAATTGCAGGAAGTGATGTATCCGTTCCTGTATTACCGGAATGAATACAGTACCGACAGCGCGGCTCCGGGCAAGTGGCGCGGTTCGCCCGCGCATCAGATGCTGCGCATGAGCACCACGGATCCGGTAATCAATTTTATCCAGGTGCAGGCGTGCAGGCGCCCATTGAAGGGTTTTGCCGGCGGCAAGGAAGCGGCCGGCAATCACGTAATCCTTGACTACGGCGGAGATAATGAAGAAGAGGTACGGGTTGCCAAGGCGGACTATGCCCAAAAACCCGGCGAAATCATGTACGCACAGAGCGGCGGCGGCGGCGGTTGGGGCGACCCGCTTGCCCGGGACGTGGACGCGGTACTGCAGGACGTTGTGGATGAATATGTTTCCATAGAGGGGGCCGCACGGGACTATGGCGTGGTAATTGATCCCGGGACAATGACCATTGACGTGACGGCTACCGAGACCCTGCGATCTTCCCTCTCCGCGGACCCGGCAACACACGGGAGGACACCGGCATGAGTAAAATGCAATTCATCGACCCGGGCTGGAACTGGGATGAAGATTTCCCCCTGTCCCAGGGCATCCGCACAGGCAACCTGGTGTTTCTCTCCGGACAGGTCCCGTTTGACGGAGACGGCAACGTCGTCGGCATCGGCGACCTGCGCCGGCAGACCCGTCAGGTCTTTGAAAATATCAAGGGTATCCTGCAGGAGGCGGGGGCTTCCTTTCAGGACGTGGTAAAAATGACCACGTTTTTTACCGTCGATATCACCGATCACGACAAGGTGTCCGATTACTTCGAGGTACGCATGGAATACTTCGGTGACCACAAGCCTTGCAGTACGGGGGTGCAGGTTACCGCCCTGGTCGATCCGGAACTGATGCTGGAAGTCGAGGTCGTCGCCCTGCTCCCGGACGGCTGAGCGGCGCAACAGCAGATGCGTGTTTTACGGCACTATCGTAACGGCGCCCTGAGACTGGCGTACGAGAAGGAGGGATCCGGCCCGGTTGTCATCTTTATGCACGGCATCGGCGGCAACCGGACCAACTGGGCTGAACAGCAGGCCGGATTGGGTGGCCGCTATAGCACGGTTGCCTGGGATGCCAGGGGTTACGGCGGCAGTGACGACCCGGATAAGCCGCTGGAATTTTCAGACTTTGCCGACGATCTCAATACCCTGCTGGATCATCTCGGCGTCCGCACGGCGCACCTGGTCGGCATGTCGATGGGCGGCATGATTGCCCAGGACTTTTATGGCCGCCATGCGGACAGGGTAGCAACATTGACGCTGGCGGATACATCACAGGGATTCGGCGCCGCGAGCGAGGCAGACAGGCGCGACTTTCTGGCGCCCAGGCTGAAACCGTTGCAGGATGGGCTGACTCCGGCAGACCTCGCGCCAAATATTGTAGACGTGCTGGCCGGCCCCGAAGCCGCGGAACATGTGCGCCAGCGCTTGTTCGAATCCGTATCGGCGGTGCGCGCCGGGCCATATATGCAGGCGTTGAAAGCAACGGTAACCACGGATTTCAGGGAAATTCTTCCCGCAATTGACGTGCCCACGCTCATCATCGTGGGGACCCATGACAAGGTGCTGCCCGTATCGGAAAGTCGAACACTGGCGGGCGCCATCCCGGGATCGGAGTTGACGCTGATCGAACAGGCAGGACATCTGACCAATATCGAAGCGCCGGATCGGTTTAATGCAATTTTGGGCGACTTCCTTGATCGCTATGCCGGCAGGGCAACCACCATTTGAGAGGCGGGGTAATTGCCTGCCCTGCCCGTTCTTCTCCACCTTGAGGTGTTGCAGTACACTACAACTCTTCCTGCTCTGCATCCTCCTGACCGGCGTTTTGCCGGCACGGGCACAGGATGATACCGGGGCAGTCATCGAAGAGATCGTCGTTATCGGTTCCCACATCAGGATGGACCCGGAAGAGGCTTTGAGCCCGGTTACACGCCTGGATCGGGATGAACTGCGCTACCAGGGGTCGCCGACTGTCCTCGACATGATCCTCAACCTGCCCTTCAGCCAGGGCGCGGACGGCGAATCGGACCGGTTCCAGGGCGGTGGCGGCGGTTCCGGGGTAGGACCCGACCGGGCGACCATCAACATCCGCGGCCTCGGGCCCAGCCGCTCGCTGGTGCTCATCAACGGCCGCCGCACCACCTGGTCACCCATACCCATCGGCGCCGACACGCAACTGCTGGTGGATGTGAACATGCTGCCGTTTATTGCCCTCGAGAACATCGATTTCCTGCGCGACGGCGCGGCGGCCAGTTACGGTTCCGATGCAATTGCGGGAGTCATGAACTTCCAGACCCGCAACGATTTTACCGGTATGGAACTCAGCGCCAACCACAAGATCATCGAAGACTCAGGCGGCGACACCGAGTTCGGCTTCATCGGTGGGTTTGATGTTGCCGGCGGCAGGGGGCATATCACCACATCCGCAAGCGGCATCCGGCGCAGCGAACTTGAAATATACCAGCGCGGCTGGGCCCTCCGCCCCTACGCGGAAAACCCGAAAGGCGGCTGGTCTTCCACGGGCCGGCCGGCCACGTTCGTCCCCGGCATGACCACGGACGTGAATACGCACGGCATCATCGATCCGAACTGCGCAGCCCTGGGCGGCGCGCCGACCGATAACAATAAACGCTGCCGCTTCCAGTACACCCCGTTTGACAACCTGGTCGAGAAAACCCGTCGCTGGCAGAGTTTTACCGAAGCATTCTGGGATCTGAACGATGCCGTAACCTTAAGCGCAGAATTCCTCTACAGCGAAAGCAGCGTGCCGGACTGGAATACTTCACCCTCTTATCCGCCTAACCGCGTGATCGCCCCGGATCGTTCGCTCCGGGCCAACAACCCGGCCCTGGTCGATATGGCCATGAAACATCCGGACCTTTACGGTCCCTATGCCTACTGTGACGACAAAACCCGCTGCAGGTGGTCCGGTGATGCCTGGGACAGTATAGGATGGGTGCTGGGCCGGTCCTTCGGCCAGGACGGCCCGTTGCGGGCCGAGCCGGTGAAATCAAAACTTACCCGTGGGGCTATCGGCCTTGACGGGCAGTTTGGAAACCTGGATTTCACTACCTCGGCCACCTGGTCTTCATCTTCCCGCAGAATCAGGAAAGCAGATGTCATGAGCTACCGGGACAAGCGCGCGCTGCAGGGCCTGGGTGGTATCGAGTGTGAACAGGAGGTACCTAATCAATACGTGGACGGCAGGCTGGAATTCGACCTGGAGACCCTGCAACAACAGGCCGGCAGAGGGAACTGCATGTACTGGAGTCCGTTCTCCAACGGCATGTACGGCGCCCACCCCCAGGTGCCGGACGCGCAATATTACGAAAACCCGGACTTCAACCCGGACCTGGATAACCGGCGCCTGTTCGATTACCTGCTCACTGAGCGCATCACCAGGGGCAAGACATCACTGCTCGTACTCGAAGGTATCGTCAGCGGCCCGGCGCCATTCCGTCTCATGGACAACGAAATTGACTTTGCGCTGGGAGCGCAGTGGCGCAGGGAAACCTTCAAAAACGGGCCCATCCGGGGGGCGTTGAACGACGGCAACGTCAACCCCTGCCCGGCCGGTCCCGGCATTACAAATTGTCCCGAATCGGAGCGTAGCGGACTGTTCGGCTACCTGCCGCCGCAATTCACAGTCGATGAAGCGCGCGATATCTATTCGGTTTTCGGCGAACTCCATGTGCCTCTCGGGTACGACATCGATACACAGGTGTCATTGCGCTACGAGGATTACGGCGCCGGCACCGGCGCCAGCCTGGACCCGAAAGTTGTCCTGCACTGGCACATGTCGGACAACCTGGTGCTGCGGGGTTCCGTCAGTACCGCATTCCGCGGGCCGACGCTGAATCAGACCGTAAGCGGAAATTCGGTACATTCACTACGCTACGTGGCGGCGACCGGGGCATTCAAAAGCCTCATCATCAAGGGCAACCCCGGTCTGGACCCGGAATCGGCCGTCACGTTCAACGTCGGCCTGGTGCTGGACCAGGATAACCTGCTGACCGGCAACGACGATGTCAGCTTCTCACTTGATTACTGGTCGTACCGGTTCTCCGATCCACTGGTCGTCGAACCGTTCCCCCGGGTGCTGGAGCTGGCCTGCCCGGGTGGAGATTGTGATGCGGGCGACCCCGATTACCTGGAGCGGATACGTTTCGGCAAGGCAACCAGCCTGGCAAACCTGCAGGCCATAGAAGTCAATATAGTCAACGGCCCTGACATCGAAACGGACGGTATTGATTTCAGCGGCAGCTACCGTTTTCTGGCAGGCTCCGGCGAAATGGAACTCAAGGTTTCCGGCACACGCATCCTGTCATTCGACATCGATTCATGGGAACTGGGCGCTTCCTTTAACGCGCTGGGCCGGCTGAACTATGAAACGCCCCTGGCCCGGACCCTGACCGAATGGAAAGTCCTGTGGCATGTGAACTATGCCTGGCGCGACATTAACCTGCGTTACGCGGCAAAATTCGTCAACGGTTATGACAACATAGAGGATAACATCAGGATAGATGCTCTTATAACTCACGACCTGCATCTCAACTGGGCGGTGAAGGAAGACAGACTGAACCTGTGGGCAACACTGCTCAACTTTACCGACGAAGACCCGCCCTACGCCGGGGAAGATATGAACTATGACGCGTTTACCCACAATCCGTTAGGGCGCATCTTCAAGCTGGGATTTACTTATTCTTTCTAGCAGGGGCCGCGAGCGAACCCGAAAAGGAACCCTCTGAGACTCAAGCAGGCTTCTCAGTCTTCGGAAATTACCTCATTGAGCGTATTTTCCGCATCCTTGAACATTTTTTCCAGCAGCATCTTGCGATGGACTCTCAGTCGCTCAATTTCCTCCCACAACACCTTTTTTATCCTGGAGGTTGCAGCTTCACGTACTTCTGAAGACAGGACCACGTCATTCGTAAATTCGTATTTTTCAATGGTAAAATTAGTAATATCTTCTATGTTGTCCCCGACGATAACATAATCGACTGCTTCCTTAACTTCGATCCGCTCTTCACCAGGCTGTTTCTCCAGCGCATCGCCCTTTATGACCTCGTCTATCGCTTCGGTTCGGGTCCCGCGAATCGTCATGGCCTGGTCCAGCCCGGTCATCGTGAAAAGCTTCTTGATCGGCTCGGAAAGGGCGCAAATGACAAGTTTCTTGTACGGCCCCTTGAACTTTTTGGCCATTACCACCACGACCCGAAGCCCCGCGCTGCTGATATAGGAAATCTGCTCGAAATCCATGATTAACGCCCTGTCTTTAGGGTCAATTTTGGCTTCCATCATCTTTTGAAATTCATTGGCATTATTGCTGTCCACACGGCCGTTGAGCGCGGCTACCAGAATTCCGTCTTTTCGTTGCCACTCAATACTTATTCTCATTCGTATTCACTCCTGCCAATCACTTGTTGACGATTTATCCCCGGATAATCTTCTCAAATCCGTTCAGGGCAACCTGCATTTTATCCACCAGGAAGTCGATTTCCGGCTCGGTAATAATCAACGGTGGGCACAGCATGATCGTTGAGCCTATCGGGCGTACGATAATGCCCTGTTCAAGACACAGGTCGCGAAACACTTCGCCGGTTCGTTCAATGTCTTCCATATTGTCTGCTACAGCTTCCATGGTTTCGCTATCCCTGACCAGCTCGACAGCGGCTATCATGCCGCAACTGCGCACCTCTCCTACCGTCGGCGAATCGAACAACGCCGTTAAACGCTGATTCAGGCAGGGCCCTGTTTTTTCTCCAACCTGGCGGACGATTCCCTCTTCATCCAGGATGCGGATATTCTCCAGGGCCACCGCGCAACTGACCGGATGCCCGGAATAGGTAAATCCGTGAAAAAATTCACCGCCTTTCTCGACCAGGGTATCCGCTACCCGGTCACCGACCATGACCGCAGACAGCGGCACGTAACCGGACGTGATTCCCTTGGCGATACACATCAGGTCCACCTGTTCAATCTGCATGAGGTCGCTGGCGAACCACTTACCGGTCCGGCCAAACCCGGTAATGACCTCATCGATAACCAGCAGGACATCGTATTTCCTGCATATCCTGCCAATTTCCCTGAAATAATTCCGCGGCGGAATCTTGCCGCCGCCGGCGCCCTGCACCGGTTCGGCAAAAAACGCCGCCACCTTCTCAGGGCCCGTTTCCAGGATCCTGTCCTCGAGCCAACGCGCAGCGAGCGCCCCGAACTCTTCCTCACTCATATCCCGGCCGTACTGGAACTGGTAAGGACACTGGATATGCTGAACATCAGGTACTACCGCGGCCTGTTCGTGCATAGGCGGCATACCGGACAATGCTCCGGCCGCCACGGTACTGCCGTGATAGGCCATTTCCCTGGCGATGACTGTCTGCTTTTCCGGCCGACCTTCCAGCATCCAGTACTGTCTTACCATGCGCAACGCGGTATCGTTTGCCTCGGAACCGGAGTTGGCGTAGAAGACGTGGTTCAATCCATCCGGCGTTATGTCAACCAGTTTCTCGGCCAACCTTATGGCTGGTGGATTCGTCGACTTGAAAAAACTGTTGAAGTAGCTCAATTCCGCTACTTGCGCGGCGGCAGCCCGCCCGAGTTCAGTCCGTCCGTAACCGATGTTGACACAGGCAAGGCCGGCCAGACCGTCAAGGTACCTGTTACCGTCATTGTCCCAGACGTAACAACCTTCACCGCGCGTGATAACCAGTGCCTTTGCGTCCAGCAGTGCCTTATAATCCGTAAACGGGTGCAGGTAATTATCGAGATCGGCCTGTTGCCATTCATTGGTGCTTCTGGCAATCTCTGTCATATAAGGCTCCCCATATTAAACGTTCTCGCTATAATCCTTATTATAGATACGACCACACGACATGTCATATTCCTGATTTCTCGAATAACCCGCACCGTCATAACAAAATCACACAATGCCGACATCCAGTAATGAGAAGAAACTGGGCATGGAAATGCCCATCACGCGGCGGGATTTCATTGGTTCGACGCTGGTCGGGGCAGGCAGCGCATTGATGGCAACCCGTTCAGCCGGTCTTTCAGCCGCAGACAGGCCGCAATTCGGCGTCCAGCTCGGGAACGAATGGACCGGCCCCGGCGGTATAGGCGACTATGCAGCCAGCAACGGCAATACCGCCGAGGTGGTTAATGCGGCCCATGCAATGAGCACCGGGCAGTTTGCCGGCGCCGGAGCGCAGGCAGTCGACACCGGTGAGATTTACGATCTTGTTGTTGTGGGCGGTGGTTTTTCCGGCTTGAGCGCGGCATATACTTTCAAAAAACATGCCGGTGATAACAGGAACTGCCTGATCCTGGACAACCACCCGATTTTCGGCGGTGAGGCCAAGCAGAATGAGTTCGAAGTGGATGGTTATCATCTCTACGGACCACAGGGCTCCAACGGCAACCTATGGCCGGTTTCCGTCACCAAACAGATGGGTTTCTACCACGAATACTGGGCTGAACTGGGTTTGCCGGATGAGTTTACCTGGCAGGAATTGAGCGGCAGCGATAAAGACCTGCGCGTAGCCAAGGACATCTATTTCCCGATGTTGCAGACCTGGGAGGCGGCGGATTCAGGCTATTTTTACGGCAGGGGCACAACGCCCAATGGTGGCTGGGCGATCAACCCGTGGAATAACGGGTTTCGTGATGCCCCGATACCGGATCAGCTGAAGCTTGATTATATGACCCTGGAGTCCTATCGCATGCCGCCGCGCCGGGAGGACTGGGAACAATGGCTCGACAGTATGACTTACCTGGACTTCCTTACCAAAGTGCTTGGCGTCTCGCCGGAATACGCGAAGCTGGTAGATCCGTTTGGCGCTACTGTCGGACACGGCCTGGGTTCCGATGTCACGTCGGCTTACGCAGCGTTTGAATTTGCGATGCCCGGCCCGGCAGGTTATTTCCGCTATATCACGGATAATACAGACCCGACCGACCTGCTCCATCTTGCCGCCTTTCCCGGCGGCAATGCCGGCATTGCGCGTTACTTTCTGAAACATCTTATTCCCGGCTCAATCAGGGGCGATCTCTCCATGAGCGCCATTTTGTTTGACCCGATAAACTGGCAGGAACTGGATCGGCCAGGCAATCCCACCCGGTTTCGGGGTGGTTGCACAGTCGTTGCCGTAGAGAATATCGGCAGCGAAAAGAATGGACGAGTGGACGTCACCTATTATAAAAACGGTTCCCTGCATAAACTGGCGGCAAAATCGGTTGTCATGGCGGCCAACCAGGCCGTAAACAAGAAAATTGTGAGAGGACTGACGCCTGAACTGTATGACGCCATGGACAGTTTCATGCACGGCCCGGTATTAACGGTCAATGTCGCGGTAAGAAACTGGAAGTTTATGGAAAAACTGGGCATCACTGCGGCGCGCTGGTTTGAGGGTTTCGGCTGGTTTACCTGTATCAGGAGACAACTGATGATAGACGGGCAGGAACCCATGCCCCTTGACCCGAACAAGCCCACTGTCCTGACGATGTACGTGCCTTTTCTGTACCCCGGCATGCCCGTTAAGGAACAGGCGGTTGCTGCACGCTACTCACTGCTGGGACCGGGATTCAGGGATTTCGAATTACGGATCCGCGAACAGTTGCAAACCCTGTTCGGCGCCAGCGGTTTTGATGCGAAGCGCGACATTGCCGGGATTGTACTCAACCGCTGGGGACATGCTTATGTCGTTCAACCCCCGGGGTTTTATTTCGGCAAGGACGGCAAGCCCGCGGCCAAGGATGTGATCCGTAATACGGTTCATGGTCGTATCGCTTTTGCGCATTCGGAACTGGCCGGAGCCCAGGTGTGGCAGACTGCGGCGGCTGAAGGTAAGCGTGCAGTTGAGATGTTGCTTTAATTTAATATTCTATCTTATTGTCATTACTTTATTTAAATTAAGAATTTTTGTCCGGGGGAATCATGAAACAAAAAATCTTTATATTTACACTGTTGTATCTCAGTCTGACCCTGCCGGCGAGTGCGGTGGCGGCGGATGACACGCCGACACTGGCGTTAAGCGGCGGTACTCTTGTTGACGGTTACGGCGGAATACCAGTGCAAAATGCGGTGGTGCTGGTCTCCGGCGACCGCATCATGAAGGTCGGCGATGTGAATTCCGTGGACATTCCCGACGGGGTGAAAACAATTGATGCCAACGGCATGACCGTCCTGCCGGGATTGTGGGAATCACATGGGCATTTATACCATATCGGCGAAGGCGACCCGGCGACGTTCCCTGACAAATTCAGATCCCAGGTGGATTCGATCATCGCTGCCGTAGCCAGGACGACGCTGATGGCGGGAATTACAACATTCCGCGACACGGGTGGTCCTATTCACGCGCAACTGGCCCTGAGGGCGGATATTGAAGCGGGCCGGCTGCCCGGTCCCAGGCTGTTCCTGGCCGGGCCCGTGCTGCATCAGCGTAATCCTGTAATAACCGCCACCAGCAATATAGAATATCTCATCGGATCTCCTGCCGAAGCCAGGGAGGTAACTGAAAAAGTCATCAGCCTGGGAGTTGACCAGATCAAGGTGGCCAGGTTTTGGGACTTCGACATACTGAAGGCAATCGTGGACACGGCGCATAAGGCAGGTCTGGGCGTAGAGGCCGACGTGCGCCACATGAACGCCTACCGTACCGCGATAGAAGCCGGTGTTGACCGTCTGCACCACGTATTTACCGCGGACGCGTTATCGGATTACAGTGCAGAGGACATCCGTTTCCTGGTGCGCGGCATAAAACCGCCTCCTGCGGGACCAATGGCCAATATCCTGCGCGGGCCGTATATCGTACCGACCATTGAAATGCGCCAGGCCTACGTACGCGTGTTTGCGTTCCCTGAATTCATTGATCATCCCCGCTTCAAACAACAATATTCCCCGGACGTGTACGCCCACTTGCGCGCATCCTGGAAGAATCCCAATGCTGTTCCCTGGGGCATCGGCGCGCCGGAGCGCATCAAGGTGGTGAAATGGAAACTGAAAGCGTTTATCGCGGCAGGAGGGCGCGAGCAAATCGTCGCCGGGACGGATGCCGGTTCGCCCTTCAACATGCACAGTGCGTTGACCAGGGAATTGCAACACTATGTCGAGGTCGGGCTGACGCCCATGGAAGTGATACAGAGCGCCACGTTACGGGCGGCACAGATGCAGGGCGTGGAACAAGACCTGGGCACGGTGACCGAGGGAAAGTATGCCGACATGGTGATCGTGGATGGCGACCCGCTGCAGGATATCACCCTGCTGCAACATAAAATCGTCCTGATTATCAAAGGCGGAAAAGAATATATACCTGAATAGGAGAGAGCATTATATGTTGAAGATAAAACTGCTGCTGCCAGTTATCTTGCTGGCTTTTTTTACCGGCGCAACAAACGCCCAGGATATGTATGAATATTATACGGTCAGCCACCCTGCTGAGTTTGCTATCGATTGGGGGAGCTTCTATAGCCGTATGAACGAGCACACGGCCAGGGTCAGGGATGAATATCCCCATCACCTGGACCTGGCCTACGGGACCGATCCGAAACAGCGCCTCGATGTTTACCTGCCCAAAGGCGAGGTGGCAAACGCCCCGGTATTTTTGTTCGTCCACGGCGGCGGGTTCCGGGAAGGCGACAAGGCCCATTACGGCTCGGTCGCCGAACCGTTTGTCAAGCGGGGTGTCATTACGGTTACTCCCAGCTATCGCCTGACCGGCAGTGGCGCCCATTACCCGGATCAACCCGATGATATAAAAAGTGCCGTCAAGTGGATATTCGACAACATCGAACAGTACGGCGGCAACCCGGAAGATATTTACGTGGCAGGCCATTCCGCCGGTGCGGTCCTCACTGCGGATATAGGGGTCGATCGGAGCTGGCTGACCGATATGGGCATGCCAAGGGAAATTCTGAAGGGCATTGCACCCATCAGCGGACCCTATGATATAAGGGTGAAAAGACGGCCGGGACAATTGGATGCCTATGCCCCGACCCCGGAGATCCGGATACAGTCCAGTCCTATCCTGAAAATCAACGACCCGGCGCCCGTCGCCCTTGTTGCCACGGGTTCTGAAGAAGAATACGTACAACCGTCCCTGGATTTTGCCGATGCGTTAACGGCTGCTGGCGTTGACGCCCGCTACCTGTTGCTTGAGGGGGAAGACCATGCCGATACGGCCTTGTTGCTGGCGGACGAAAACAGCCGCTTGTGCAAGCTGGTCATCGGCATGATACTTGGGCCGGAATAGGCAGTCCTCTTCCAGGCTACTCCAAGCTGAATATCATCCGGTCTTCGGCAAGAATGACCGGGCCGTCATACTGCTGTTTCATGGCATGGAGGAACTCGCCCCAGATTGATTGCCCCGGGCTCGGGCCGAGATACATGCTGGACATCTCGATCGCTGCCGGGACGCTGGTGTAGGGCGCGAGGTGGTAGGCAACCAGTTTTTTCGCGTTCACCTCGCTGGCCAGTTGTCCTAACTGGGTCGGGCTGGTATGACCGGTCTGGGGGCGTTCTTCCATCAACTCCTTCTTGTGGAAATCCTTGAGGCTGAACTTCCCGCCCGGCGTCATACCCAGGTCCGGTTTGACGCATTCATGCACCAGGATATCCACGTCTTTCGCGAGGGTTCTCATCCCATCGGAAACAGCGGTATCACCACTGATCGCAACGGAACCGTAGTCCGAGTCAACCCGGTAACCCAGACTTTTCACCGCCGGGTCGGGAAGATGTTTTGTCTCCAGGCAGGAAACCTTGAAACTGTCCGTTTCCAGTACTGTTCCCGGCCCTATATCCCGTACTTCATAAGGCGGCGTCTCGCGCGGACGCGCCGCCATATGCGGAGGCCAGTGCTTGAGTATCGTCCCGATGAAATCCACGTTCATGGCGTGCATATAACGGATGGCGCCTTCCGACATGGCTTCCGTCCCGCCAGGGCCGTATACGTAAACCGTATCCTGTCTGCCGGCTATCCAGTTCGTTATCGCGTAATAATCATAGTCGGAAATATGGTCGAAATGCAGGTGGGTAAAGAACATGTGGTCGATTTTCATCGGGTTGATTCCTACCAGCATCAGGTTTTCCAGTACCCGACGGCCGCAATCGAACTGCAGTACCGTGCCGTCAACGACGACCGCGCAACTGGCGCCGCCGCGCAGCGGGTCCGGCAATGCCGAACCGGAGCCGGTGATAATCAATTGCATCCCTTTTTTTTCCAGGTCTGCGAGCGCATTGGCAGGCAAGCCTGTGGACCCCCCGTTACCGGTGGTCGCGCGGGCTTGGTTCATGGCGATTGGGGAGACTCCCGACAGGGCGCCTCCGGCGATTCCTGCCAGGATGTTACGGCGCAGGTAATTGATTTTTCCGGGCTTGTTATATATTGGCATGGCTGCTTTCCGAATAATGGTCTCTAGTGAAATTACCAGGTAAACCCTGATTAAGTATCAGATGTTCCGGGTTCTGTACATTGTATAGG
The DNA here is from genome assembly GCA_028819495.1 of Gammaproteobacteria bacterium. Taxonomy (GTDB): domain Bacteria; phylum Pseudomonadota; class Gammaproteobacteria; order Eutrophobiales; family Eutrophobiaceae; genus JAAXHV01. The sequence goes on from JAPPLI010000190.1 coordinate 69,718, forward strand.
AAAACCGGGAGGACGATTCCTGCCGCGTCAGGACTTTCCAAAGCCCCCTCCCCCCGGTGTTTCCATCACGAACAGGTCGCCGGCGTTCATCTTTACCTCATCGTTGCCTTTGAGCTGTACGGCATCACCACCAGTGCGCACTATGTAGTTGTTCCCGCACCGGCCCGGCCCTCCTCCCGCCAGGCCGAAGGGCGGCACCAGACGGTGGGAGCTCAGCACGGTGACTGTCATGGGTTCCAGGAAGCGTAATTTTCGCACCACGCCGTTGCCACCGGAATACCTGCCGGCGCCGCCCGAACCCCGGCGGATGGAAAATTCCTCAAGACGCACCGGAAAACGTGATTCCAGCACTTCCGGGTCGGTCATGCGGGTGTTGGTCATGTGGCTGTGCACCGCGCTTGTACCCGGATGATCAGGGCCGGCGCCCGTGCCGCCGCATACAGTGTCGTAATTCTGGTAACGCTCGTTACCATAAAAAATGTTGTTCATGGTCCCCTGCGACGCCGCCATCACGCCAAGCGCACCGTAAAGCGCGTTGGTAATGGCCTGGGATACTTCAATATTTCCCGCCATCACTGCCGCGGGATATTCCGGCGTGATCATCGAACGCTGGGGCAGGATCAATTCGATGGGCTTGAGACAACCTTCATTCAGTGGGATATCATCGTTGACCAGGGTTCGGAAGACGTACAGGATTGCGGCTTTACATACCGCAGCCGGGGCGTTGTAGTTGGTCGGGTTCTGCGTTGATGTACCGGAAAAATCGATGGTCGCAACACGCCTGCCACGGTCTACCGAAATCTTTACCTTGATCACGCTGCCCTCATCCATGGGATATTCGAATTCTCCATCCTGTAACACTTCGATTACCCGGCGCACCGATTCCTCGGCATTATCCTGGACGTGTTTCATATAGGCGCTGACCACTCCAATACCGTAGTGCCTGACCATTTTGCGCAATTCCACTACACCGGTCTCATTGGCAGCGATTTGCGCTGACAGGTCTGCCAGGTTCTGGTCGATATTGCGGCAGGGATATTTACCCGACCCCAGTAGCTCCCTAAGTTCTCTCTCGCGCAACCGGCTGTTCCCGACCAGCAGGAAGTTGTCAATCAGTATTCCCTCCTCGTCAATATGGGTACTGTCCGGGGGCGCCGACCCCGGGGTGCGTCCGCCGATGTCTGCATGGTGGCCCCGTGAAGCAAGGTAGAACAGGATTCTCTGATCATCCTCGTCAAAAGCAGGTGTTATCACCGTCACATCGGGAAGATGCGTGCCGCCGGCGTATGGGGCATTGAGTACATAGACATCACCGGGCCTGATATTGCCCCTGTTGGCACTGATCACCCTTCTCACTGATTCACCCATGGAACCCAGGTGGACAGGGATATGGGGAGCATTGGCGACCAGGCTGCCTTCGGCGTTGAACAGCGCGCAGGAGAAGTCCAGGCGTTCCTTGATGTTCACGGAGTACGCGGTGTTCTGCAATGTGACGCCCATCTGTTCGGCTATCGACATGAAAAGGTTATTGAATACCTCAAGCATGATCGGGTCAGCAGCGGTTCCGACCGCATCGCTGTCCTTACGCCGGATGTAACGCTGCAGCACCAGGTGGTTGTGGCTGTTGAGCGCACCGCGCCATCCCTGTTCAACGACAATGGTGCCTGTGGTTTCGATAATGATAGCCGGTCCGTGTACGGTCTGGGCTGCTTTCAACTCATCACGCCGGTACAAGGGTATGTCGCGCCATTCCCCGTCACTGTACATTCGTACCCGGTCCTGTGAGGTTGGGGGTTCATGGGGGGCAGGTAAAGAGACCTCCGGGTCGATATCGGCTTCGGTGGCGCCGATCGCCTCTACGGACAGAGCTTCCACAACCAGGCCGCGTTCCCGGGCAACAAAGCCGAAACGCCGGCGGTGCGCTTCTTCGAAATCAGACAACATCTGCGCCGGGCTGCCTGCGTCAACCTGCAGGCTGGTGTCGGTACCCTCATAGCGTAAGTGAACCTTCTTAACCATGGAGATACTTTCTTCCTGCACGCCCTGCTCTCCCACTGCTTTGCGCGCCGCATCCGCAAGGGATCCTCGGCAGGCTTCAATCTCCACTTCCACCGAAACGTCATCAAAGCCTGCACCCATCTGCGCCTCACGCAATACCCTTATTTCTGCCAGTCCCATACCGTAAGCGGACAATACTCCGGCAAGGGGGTGCAGGAAAATACTTTCCATACCCAGAGCGTCTGCAACCAGGCACGCGTGCTGGCCCGCGGCGCTGCCGAAGCAGTTAAGTGTGTATTCCGTCACGTCATAACCGCGTTGCAGCGAAATCTTCTTGATGGCATTGGCCATGTTCTCTACCGCGATACGCAGGAATCCCTCGGCAACTTCTTCGGCGCTGACGGCTTTACCCTGCCCGGTCGAGACCTGTTCGGCCATATCGGAAAACTTATGCATTACCGTCGCGCGATCCAGCTTCTCGTTGCCGGCAGGGCCGAAAATGGCAGGGAAGTAATCCGGATGGATCTTTCCCAGCATGACATTGCAATCGGTCACCGTCAGCGGACCACCGCGCCGGTAGCAGGCCGGGCCGGGGTTCGCGCCGGCGGACTCCGGCCCTACCCTGAAGCGGGACCCGTCGAACCGGAGTATCGAGCCGCCGCCTGCCGCTACCGTATGGATATGCATCATCGGCGCTCGCATGCGCACGCCGGCGACCAGCGTTTCGAAACTGCGCTCAAATTCTCCATCATAGTGACTCACGTCCGTGGAGGTGCCGCCCATATCGAAACCAATCAACTTACGGAAACCGCTCATCGCCGCGGTTCGGGTCATGCCTACAACCCCGCCGGCAGGACCCGAAAGAATGGCGTCCTTACCCTGGAACCGGTGGGCATCAGTCAGCCCGCCGTTGGATTGCATGAACATGAGGCGCGGGCCAGCGCCATCTTCGATACCCAACTCATCGGCAACCTGTTGCACATAACGGCGCAGGATGGGAGACAGATAGGCGTCAACAACGGTCGTGTCACCACGCGCGACCAGCTTGACCAAAGGACTGGCTTCGTGACTCAGGGAAACCTGGGTAAACCCTACTTCCTCACAGATTTCACCCACTCTCTTTTCGTGGTCACAGTAGCGATAACCGTGGATAAAAGCCACGGCTACCGCACGAATGCCGGTTTCGAATGCCGATTGAAGGTCGGCCCTGACCCGGCCCTCATCCAATGGAGACAACACGTTACCACCGGCATCGATACGTTCGTCGACCTCAATCACGCGTTCATATAGCAGGCCCGGCAACACGATTTCGAGGTCAAACAGACGCGGACGATTCTGGTAACCGATACGCAAGGCATCACCAAACCCCCGGGTAGTAACAAACAGGGCGCGTTCACCCCTGCGCTCCAGCAACGCATTGGTAGCGACGGTAGTGCCCATCTTGACATGCTCGATGGTATCCGGGGGGATGGCAGCGCCGGGAGCAAGGCCAAGAATGTCACGAATACCCTGGACCGCCGCATCCCTGTAACGTCCCGGATTTTCCGAAAGCAGCTTATGGCTGAGCAACCGGCCTTCGGGAGATTTGGCGACGATATCAGTAAAGGTACCGCCGCGATCGACCCAGAATTGCCACATGATTTAATGTCCTTGTCGTGTCTGTTCTGAGTTTGATTTTAACTGATTTGCTTCTGCATAGGGGCAAGACTGGAGAGAAAATATAGGTTATGCTTGATCGCGACGTTAATCGGGGGGTGATCATGAAACGCACATTTTCCATTCTGTTGCTGGCCGGCGTCTGTCTTTTTCCCTTTGCCGGACAAGTACAGGAGCATTCGCCGACCCTGGCAATTTCCGGGGGGCAACTCATAGACGGCTACGGCGGCCTGCCCGTACAAGATGCGGTGGTACTGGTGGCCGGCGACCGCATCGCCGAGGTGGGCAACGTTGACACGGTAACCATCCCCGACGGCGTTAAAACCCTGGATATGAACGGCATGTCCATCCTGCCGGGGTTATGGGAATCTCACGGACATTTATTCCATATCGGCGAGGGAGACCCTGCAGATTTTCCGCTTAAATTCAAGTCCGAAGCAAAATCGATCATGGCGGCTGTGGCAAAAACCTCGTTATTTGCGGGCATCACGACATTTCGCGACACGGGCGGTCCCATTACCGAACAACAGGCCCTGAGAGCGGATATCGAAGCAGGCCGGCTGCCAGGTCCCAGACTGTTCCTGGCCAGCCCCATACTGCACCAGCGCAACCCGGACAAACCCAACATCAGGAGAGACTACCTGGTCGGCTCACCAGAGGAAGCAAAACAGGTCACGCAGGACGTTATCGGCCTGGGCGTCGACCAGGTCAAGGTATACGGTTTCTGGGATCTGCACATACTCAAGGTAATCGTCGACACGGCCCATAAGGCAGGCCTGGGCGTAGACGCCGACGTGCGCCATATCAATGCCTATCGCACGGCAATCGAGGCAGGCGTCGACCGTATGCACCACGTCTTTACCGCGGATCCCCTGTCGGATTACAAGGATGATGATTTACGCCTCATGGTGCGCGGAATAAAACCCGTACCTACGGGACCCAGGGCGAATATCCTGCGCGGGCCGTTCATCATCCCGACCATTGAAATGCGCAACGCCTACGTGCGCGTGTTTGCGTTCCCGGAATTCACGGACCATCCCCGCTTCAGGCAACAATATTCCGAAGAGGTGTACGCCCACCTGCGCTGGTCCTGGAGCAACCCGAATGCGGTGCCCTGGGGCATCGGCGCGCCGGAACGCATCAAGGTGGCCAAGCGCAAACTGAAAACGTTTATTGAAGCCGGCGGGCGCGAGCAGATAGTAGCCGGGACGGACGCCGGCTCTCCCTTCAACGTCCACAGCCCGCTGACCCGGGAAATACAGCATTACCTGGAAGCCGGACTGACGCCCATGGAAGTAATCCAGAGCGCCACGCTGCGGGCCGCGCAACTACAGGGCGTTGAGAAGGACCTGGGCACGGTAACCGAAGGCAAGTATGCCGACATGGTGATCGTGGACGGCGACCCGCTGCAGGATATTACCTTGCTGCAACACAAAATCGTCCTGGTCATCAAGGGCGGGGAAGTGTATTACCCGCGATAGCCGGGGTCAGAGTAAAATCACCCCTGATCTTGCCACCGGCAATGTTCCTCATGATTTTACTCTGACCCCAAACATTGGAGGAAGACAACATGATAAAGACAAGACTATCTTTGGCCGTCGTTTTACTGATATTTCTATCAGGCGCTGTGAACGCGCAGGACATGTCCCAATACTACACGGTGCAGCACCCGGAGGATTTCTCCATTGACTGGACCGGTTTCTATCACCGGATGAACGAACACACGGACAGGGTCAGGGCTCAGTTTCCGCATCACCTTGACCTGGCCTACGGTTCAGACCCGAAACAGCGCCTCGACCTTTACCTGCCTGAAGACAAGGTATCAAATGCCCCGGTGTTTCTATTCCTGCATGGCGGCGGTTTCCGTGAGGGTGACAGGGCGCACTACGGTTCGGTTGCGGAACCGTTTGTCAAATCGGGGGTAATCACGGCTGTCGCCAGCTATCGTTTGACCGGCAGCGGCGCCCATTACCCGGCTCAACCGGGCGATGTCAAAAATGCGGTCAAATGGTTGTTTGAAAACATCGGGGAATATGGCGGCAACCCGGAAGCTCTCTACGTGGGCGGCCATTCGGCCGGCGCCATCCTGTCTGCCGACATCGGCGTTGACCGCGCCTGGCTGGTCGAGATGGGTATGCCGAAAGAGATACTGAAGGCCATCATACCCGTGAGCGGGCCTTACGACGTGCGCGCCAGGGGGCGGCCCGGTCAAGTATATACCTACGCCCCTACCCCGGAACTGCGGGAACAGGCCAGTCCGATCCTGCACGTCAATGACCCGGTGCCGGCTGCCCTGGTCGCAGTCGGCTCAGAAGAAGGGTACCAGGAGTCGTCTGTTGCGTTTACCGAGGCATTAAAGGCAGCCGGCGTTGACGCCCGTTACCTCCTGCTGGAAGGAGAGGACCACGCCGATACGGCGCTGTCCCTGGCTAACGGGGAAAGTGAACTGTTCAGGCAGGCACTGGAAATGATTCTGGGAACCAGGTAACAACAGGCTGATCAGGTCAGAAAAAATATTTTGATCACCAAGGCAAGAATAAACGGATACATGCTGAAAACCGCGAACTTCAGGACTTTCATGTCAGCGCGTACCTCAGTAAGCCCTTTTTCAAGATCCTGTTTGGTGCATAATAGATCTTTCTTGGTACACAAGTCCTTTCCATGAGGCACCACTGCCGCGGCAGCTTTGGCCTTTGTTTCAGAAGCGCCGGCACTCATCAGCGCATCGTACAGTTCCATTAACATACTGGTCATATTCCATACTCCTTAATTGGTCGTTTAAATTTACCTTAACCCAAACCCTCCCATGAAGAACGATGTTAGCACATCATCATCAAAAATCAAATGATTTACGCACCGTTACAGAAACCATGCGCGGCCAGGGACGGACCATGCCCGGCGGAACCCAGCCAGGTAGGCCGAGCCGGGAGGGCTGGTTACCGCCGTTGAAGATATAGGCCAGGGTTTCATCTTCATCGAGCACGTTGTCCAGGCTCACCACCGCGGACCAGCCACCGCCGTTGACCCCCGCTCTCAGGTTGAGGACGGAATAACTGTCCATCTCGCGATAAGTGATAAAGGTTGGCCGCAATTCATTGGTCTGGTCATCCACCCAGGAGAAATCGCCACCGATGAACCCGGTCCAGCCATTCCAACCCAGCGGCATTTCATACCGACCGTTCAGGCTGAAGGTGACTTCCGGTACATGGGGAATTTGATCGCCATCCATACCGTTGGCCGGTATCGGCACGTCCGCGGTCAGTTCCGCTTCGTTGTAGTTGAACGTAGCGCCGAAAGACAGCCCTTCGGCAGGATAGGCCTGGGCCTGCAGTTCAACCCCGAGGACTTCCGCGGTACCCCCATTCCCCCTGTAAGAGAAAGTCAGCCCGCCGGGCGCGGTTGCTTGTTGCCGGGCCTGTATATCCGTCCAGTCGAGATAGAAAAAGGAACCGTTAAAAGTGAATTTGTTGTCCGCCCAGGCGCTCTTGAAACCGACTTCATAACTATCCACAGAGTCGGAACCGTAACCCGCGGGAATGGTAACACCGGCGATACTTGCTGCCGTCTGGTCGTTCGGTCCACCGGAGCGAAAGCCCTGCGCAAACTGGAAGTACGTCATGATATCATCCGTCACATCCAGGGAAACGTTTGCCCTGAAAATGATGTCCTTCTCGCCAAACGGAAGTTCCGGATCGGCACCTCTGCCGGGTCTCCCCGGAAAACCGGTAACCGCCGCGGCGATTACCCCCAGGTCGAAATCAAACCAGCGAAAACCACCCGTCACATTCAACCGCTCTGTTACGTCCCAGGACAATTCGCCGAATAGCGCCTTCTCTTCAACCGTGGTATCCACCGTGCGGTCCAGCAGCGAAATTGAATCAGGTGTGACTCTGCCGGTTACGGAGTCCACTGTTATCACCTTGCTCCTGAAGAAGCGTTCCTCCGATTGGCGAAACCCGCCAATCAATACCTGGAACGGGCTGTCCCAACTGGAAGCAAAGCGGATTTCATTAGTGAATAACTCATGGTTTTGTGGTTGAACAATGAAAGACTGTCCGGTGCCGTCTGCAGGAAACGCCAGGCGGGTAATAATCTCAATCTCAGCGGAAGCGTCCCGTCTGGAGTACGTATCCCGCTGCATATAGGATGATGTAAAGATGACGTTGCCCCACTCCGGGTCATATTCAAACTTGACGTTGTACATGTCGGTCTCGTCATCAAAGCTGGCGTCGGACATATCCGTGTTGTAATACTTGGTGGGCGTGGGACCGCCGTTGAGCGTCGGACTCACGGGAAGATCAATCAACTGGTCCATCCATCCTGCCCGGGCGTTAGTCCTTGCATCCTGGTGCATGCCCAGCACCGAAAACTTCAGATTATCCGTCACCTGTACAGCCAGTATGCCGCGCAGGGCTTCGGTGTCATCGTCATTGCCATCTTTCCTCCACTGATCGTCGATGTAGCCATCGTTATCAATCTTTATCCCGGCAAACCTGAGCGCTACCCTGTCCTTGACAATGGGTATGTTCACCATTGCATCGACCGAGTAACCGAGTCCGTCCGAGTGGCGGGTGGAACTGAACCCTGCGCCGACATCCATGGAGGCCTGGTTCATATCGGGGTAAGCGGGTATCCACCTGATCGCCCCGGAAAGGGAGCTGGAACCGAAGGTGGTTCCCTGGGGCCCTTTCAGCACCTCGATACGATCCATATCGAACAGTCTCACGTCAATTGAGCGCCCGCCGGCCGCTGTCAGCATGTTGCCGGTAACGACGATTTCATCGAAGTACAGACCCACAGTACCGGCGCCGGCCGAGTTGATGCCGCGTACAATGTAGCGTTTGTCACCAGGCCCCTGGTCGACGGCGCTCAAACCCGGCACCTGGCGGAAGAAATCGTTGAAGTCCAGCGCACCTGCTTCCTTCAGGTTGTCCCCGCTGATCGCCTGCACGGACAGGGGTATGTCCTGGATCGAAGCATCGCCGCGCTTGGTGGCGGTCACTACTATTTCTTCAATCTGGGACTGCGTTATCGGCGTATAACCGAATAGTAAGATGAGTAAACCACTGGATAGAACATAACGAATTCTATTAATTATTGTACTGTCTGCTTGTTTCATTTTTCACTCTCCCGTCTCAGTGGGTTGGTAGGCGAACTCGCTGCGCGGGTAGGCCTTGCCTTTGTATACAACCGTTTCTATCTTGCGAATATTCTCAATATCATCAAGAGGGTCATCGCTGAGTATCAGCAGATCGGCCAGTTTGCCGGCTTCCACCGTACCCAGTTGATCCTCTACACCGATCACCATGGCGCCGTTGCGGGTGGCAGCCACCAGGGCTTCCATCGGGGTCATTCCTGCCTGTACGAACAGCTTGACTTCCCAGGGGAGGTTGTAGCCCTGGAAATTGAACCCCACCGGCCCTCCTGCATCGGTCCCGGTGGCGACAATCACGCCGGCCTGGTGCGCTTTCAGGATATTCTCGCTGAATATCGGTATCTTGTCCTCGGCCCACTGGTAAACCGGCATGTTGGCAACCGCCAGGAAGCGGCGGGTTTCCTCCGCCCGGTATTCCGGATCCTGCATGTAGTCCAGCAGAAAGTGAGGAACACTGCCGCGCAGAATTGGATCGTTCAGGTCGGCGGCTGCCTCATCGTGGCGCAGGAACGCCTCCCACAGGCTGTGGGTGGGAACAAACATCACCTTATTCTCAACCATGTCCTGCAGGATGGTATCGCCCGGCGGGATGGGGTCTTCGAGCCCATGGACAATCGCCGTTGACGACATGGCCACGGCCGAATGGAATTCGTCCAGGTTGATGGCGTGCGTATAGATGGGAACATCGTTCTCATGGGCGATTTCCGAGATGGCCATCATCATGTCTTCGCTCATCCTTTTATAGGTGCCCGAGGCGCCCAGGCCGTCCTCGATAATTACCTTGAAACCGTCCGTGCCCCGGCTGATGTAATCCTGCGCGCGCGCCACGGCCGCATCGGCATCAGCCAGTGCGCCGCCGTGCCGGCTGCCCCAGCCATCCACCGGCGTGAACGAACGACCCATCACATAGAGCCTGGGCGAGAGCAGCCGCCCTTCCCGCTCGGCCTGGCGCTGCTCGAAGATCCAGTCCACGTCCGAGGAAACGTTCAATACGGTGGTGACACCATTGTAGAGAAAAGCCCTGGGGTTGTTCTCGATGACTCGGGTTTTCTCTTCCGGTGTAAGCTGAAAAACAATAGGGGCGTCCATGTGGACGTGGGCATCGATTAAGCCGGGGATCACATATTTCCCGCTGCCGTCGATGGTCTCTGAGCCGGAAGCAGCCGATAAATCCGGACCGATTTCAGCGATCCGTCCATCGGCTATGCGAATATCGACCCCAACCTGCGGATCCGACCCCGTGCCGTCGATCAGAGTGACGTCTGAAATGATGAGTTCGCTATCGGAACCTGGCTGGCCGCCCGAGCAACCCGACAACCAGAACAGCAGCATAAGGATGATGCATACGAGCTTCTTCATCGCTCCCCCCATTTCCCCCAGGATTTAATTGTAAGCCACAAACAACTATTTCGGAATAATGACAGCAATCAGGTTTATTTTCAACTTATGATTCGATCAATATCTCGCGTGCGCGCCGGAGTTGGACAAGTGCGTCGCGGACGTGGCCGGAACGCGAGAAAGTCGTTTCCCCGGCGTTGTGTATGAGTTCCTCCGCCCTGCGCAATCTCCCCACCGCCAGCGGATGGAGGTTCACGCCGTCAAGAACGATGATGGCATCTTCCGTTTCATAGGCTGCTCTTCGTATCAGCTCGCGCGCCCGCGCGCTCTCGAGCAGCCCCTTTTCGAGGCTCAATTCCAGAAGTTCCGTGGTTTCGCGAATGTTTTCGAGTGCGTTGATGACCCTGAGGAACGCGCCGATCGCGAGCACCTCGCTGGCGGACAAATCGGTCTCGGTTCCGAAGCGCTTGGCGAGTGCGACCCCTACCCCCGAGTTCCTGAACGTATCGAGATTGTAGATGTCCACCGCTTCCTCGACCGACTTCACGAAGCCGCTATGGAACAGCGGCCCGGCGTCGGCGGCCTCGACCACCGGCGGGGTATTGAACTGGTGCGTGTCCTTGTAGCCTTTATCCAGCGGAATCAGCTCGGTCGGTTTTCCCGGCGCGAACTCCTCGCCGGTGGCATGGACTATGCTGCCAAGATTCACGATGCGGCCCTGCGGCAGTACGCTCGCCTGGAGCGAAGACGCGCCGGCGTTGATATGGCAGACATTGCACCGGCCGTTGCTGTTATCCCTGTCGATGAAGAGGTCCTGTCCGCGCAGCGCCAGGTCGCCCTTCAACGGCAGCGGGAGCGACAGCTCCTCCTGGCGCCCGAGGGTCAGCATGAACGCTTCGAGCGCGTCCAGTTCTTCGTCGGTGGGAAGGCGAAAGTCGACCCCGGGCACGCGGGCAAGCGTCTTTGGCATGTGCTGGATGATCGCCCCGATGGCAAAAGACCGCAGGCTGCCGTCGCCGGGGGCGCCGTCCCCCGCCCACCCGGTGAGCGGCTCCATGAAATCGAGCTGGTTCTCCATGCCCGCGTGGGGCATGCCCTCAATGCTGGTGCGAACGGAACGCAGGGAATTCACCGTGCGCATCACAAAACCATTCTCGAGATCGCTGAAACCGTCAGGGTTCATCAGGACCAGGCCCCATTGCCGCAGGAGATCGGCTTTTTCGAAGTTCTCCCCCAACTCCGGCATGAACTCGTGGGCGAAGAGCGGGTCGTCGTCGGGCAGCGTGGCGATGAATGCGGGTGTGATGCGCCAGTTGTCCTCGGGGCGGTGACAGGTCACGCAGGTCCGGCCGTTCCCGCCGAACGTCTCGTTGAAAAAGATATCCTCTCCTTTCGCCACGAGATCTGCCTCGGTGCTTGCAGGCAGACCCGGTAAAAGAGCGTATAAACACACGAACAGGACAACGACTGCCAGTATCGGCTTCATGTTTCCTCTCTCCTGGCGGTAAATGGCTCTACCCTCTATCCCTGGCATCAAGAAGTTCGTTATGGGTTTGCAGAATTTCCGTCGCAGCGACAGGGTCAGCCAGGCCCTGTTCTGCAACCTCTACAAAGTTCCCCATGAGACCGGAGTACTCGGCTTCTTCCCGCACGCCGGGACGCTCTCCCGATAGAACAACTGAACGGGGTTCGTCTTCATCCGGCCATTCTACCGTAACTTGAAGGCGATAATCTGTATTTCCTCTCATATCCACTGAGATTCCGAGCTCCGTTTCTCCGAGCCGACCCCTAAGCGAGACCTGGAGAGGGTAATCACCCGGTACGCTATCCCGTACGGTGAGGCCGGTCAGCGCCCGGCCCCGTGCCCCACATAGCCAGCGCACCAGGTCATGACAATGGATACCCAATACAAACCAGGCGCCCCCACTGCGCACCGGGTCGCGAATCCAGCTTTTCCCGGCAGCCAACCGGTCAATCCCCAGTTGATAGCTGCAATGTACCCTGCGGGGAACAACCGGGCCGCCTCCCGATCGGCGTAAACGCCGGAGCTCTTCGTTGAAGCGAAGGCGATAACCGAGGTGAACGGGAACATCGGCAGACGGAAGTTCATGCTCAAACTGTCTCAGTTCGTCACGGGTAATACAGATCGGCTTCTCAACCATCACTGCCTTTCCCGCACGTACCGCTTTCAGCGTCATTCCGGCGTGAAGATCGTTGGGTGTGGCAATCGTGAGCGCGTCTACTTCGGGCAGGATATCTTCCAGGCTCCTGAACCAGGGGATGTCCGTCCCGGGCGGCCTGCGGGAGACTATACCGACTACCCGCGCTCCGTGCACGGCGAGGTGTCTCGCATGGATCCTGCCTGCGTCCCCCCAGCCGACGACCCCCACTCGTAAGCTCATTGCCGGAGAACCCTACCGCTCAGGAGTGACGCTTCAGTGGTTCAATGCTCCAGCAAATTCCGGTAAACCTTGCCACCCTTCATCACCAGCAGGATATTGCGCAATGCCTTGATGTCCTGTGTCGGATCTCCATCCACGGCGACGACATCGGCATATTTGCCCACTTCCAGCGTTCCTATCTCATCTTCGGCTTCCAACATCCTGGCGGTTTCTATGGTGCCGGAGCGCAACGCCTGCAGCGGTGTCATCCCCGCTTCAACGTAGTATTGCGCCTCGCGGGCGGTGGCCGTAGTACCGTCATTGGGTTCGGCGGGCATCTGGTCGGTGCCCAGGGCGATATTCACGCCTTCCTCGATGGCCATCTCCAGCGCCTTCCAGTGGGCCTTGCCGGCGGAATCGCGCCGTTTCAGGTACCATGGGGGGGAACCGATACGTTCAAAAAACGGCGCCGAAGCCGGCTGGCTGACGACAATGGTGGGCACCAGCCAGGTGCCGTGTTCCTTCATCTTCTTCAGGGTCGGCCGGTCCAGGAAATAACCGTGTTCGACGCAATCAAGCCCGTAGTCTACTGCAATGCTTGTCGCGACCGGGGAGCCTGAATGGGCCGTCACCTTCACGCCGAAGCGGTGCGCCGCGTCGATCACCGCGTGGATTTCCCCGGGCATCATCAATGCCTCAGCAAGACCGCCGCCGTCTGTGGCTATCCCGCCGGATATCGCTATCTTGATCCACTTGGCCCCGGCGGCGATCTGCGTGCGCGCCCCTTTCACCAGCTCGTCAGGTCCGCTGAATTTCTTTCTGCCCTCCTTTTTTGACCCGTGACCAGCGACTATCGTCAGCGGCTGACCGGCGCTGAAGATACGCGGCCCGTGCGCCTGGCCCTTGTTTATCGCCCGCATCAGGGCCAGGTCGGCATGATGCAGATCTCCCGTCAAACGAATGGTGGTGACGCCGGCTTGCAGGCTCTCACGGGCGTTCATTGCCATACGCAACGCCAGCGCCGCCTCACTTTCATCGGACAGTTCGGCCTTCATCTTGCCGGGAAGGACAAGGCCGAGGTGAACGTGCATGTTCATGAGGCCCGGAATTAGCCAGGTGTCACTGGCGTCTATCTGTTCGGCGCCGTCCGGGATTTCCACGCTGCCGGCAGCGCCGATAGCCGCAATCCGTTCTCCTTCAACCAGTATCACGGCATTCTCTATCGGGGCCTTGCCTTCCAGGTCGACCACCGTGCCGCCGACAATGGCGCTGGTTCCGGCTGCATTCGCTGCCGTGACAGATGCCGCGAAAATTATGAGAACAACGATTCCTGACAGTACCCGGTTTATGCTCATTTCATGCCTCCACCGAAAAATCAGGGGACGGATTCAAGTCCGTCCCTTTTTCGTAACAACTACAGCTTATTACGGTAAACCTTGCCGCCTTTCATCACCAGCAGGATATTGCGCAACGCCTTGATGTCCTGCGTCGGGTCCCTGTCCACGGCGACGATATCGGCATATTTGCCGGCTTCCAGCGTGCCTATTTCATCCTCCGCCTCCAGCAGCCTGGCGGTTTCTATGGTCGCTGAGCGTAACGCCTGCAGCGGTGTCATGCCCGCTTCCACGTAGTATTGTGCCTCGCGGGCGGTCGCCGTAGTGCCGTCATTGGGTTCGGCAGGCATCTGGTCCGTGCCCAGGGCAATGTTGACCCCTTCCTCGATAGCCATCTCCAGCGCCCGCCAGTGGGCCTTGCCGGCGGAATTGCGCCGCTCCAGGTACCACGGAGGTGAGCCTATCCGCTCAAAGAACGGCTGTGTAGCCGGCGCCGTGACGACGATGGTCGGCACCAGCCAGGTGCCGTGCTCCTTCATCTTCTTCAGGGTCGGACGATCCAGGAAATAGCCGTGTTCGACACAGTCAAGCCCGGCATCCACGGCTACGCTTGTCGCTGCCGGGGAACCGGAGTGGGCCGTGACTTTCACACCGAAACGATGGCCCGCGTCAATCACGGCACGGATTTCCTCCGGCGTCATCAATGCCTCGGCAAGACCGCCGCCGTCGGTGGCAATCCCGCCCGATATCAGGATCTTGAGCCACTTGGCGCCGGCGCTGATCTGCGTGCGCGCCGCTTTTACCAGTTCGTCGGGGCCGTCATAATTGGTCTTGCCGGGCAACTTTGATCCATGACCGGCAGTAATAGTGAGTTCCTCACCGGCGCTGAAGATACGGGGGCCGTCTGCCTGGCCCTTGTTTATCGCCCGCATCAGGTCTAGGTCGGCATGGCCGCGGTCACCCGTCAGACGAATGGTGGTGACGCCGGCCTGCAGGCTGTCACGCGCGTTCTTGGCCATGCGCAGCGCCAGCGCCGCCTCACTTTCGCCTTGCAGTTCGGCCTTCATCTTGCCCGGTAGAACGAGGCCGAGGTGGACGTGCATGTTCATCAGACCGGGGATCAGCCAGGTTCCTTTGACGTCTATCTGCTCGGCATCTTCGGGAATGTTCACCTTGCCGGCTGCTCCGATTGCCGCAATCCGCTCATCTTCCACGACAATGACGGCATTCTCAATCGGCGCCTTGTCCGCCAGGTCGACAATTGTGCCGCCGACAATGGCGGTAGCGCCTGCTGCATTCGCTACCGGGATAAATGCCGTGAGTAAAATCAGAACTGCGATGCTTGACAGTGTCCGGTTAATGCTCATTTCAGTTACCCCTTAACGGAGACAGGAATTTCATCCCTGAATATTGGCTTACGTGCAAGTCTACTCCTCGAGTATTGTTGTTTCAATTACAAATACTTATTATTTCATCGGCTGATCACAACATTCCACTTATATGCAGGGAAAATTTCAGGGTAAGCACGAGACCTGGTCTTCCGGGTTTACATTCATTCTCGCCACCATCGGCGCCGCCATCGGTCTGGCAAACATCTGGCGATTCCCATATGTCGTGGGCACCAGCGGCGGCTCGACATTCGTCCTGGCCTATATTGTCGTTTCCCTGTTATTTGTCATGCCGATTATCATTGCGGAACTGGTGATCGGCCGTTACAGCGGGAAAAGCATGATCGGCAGCATGCGTAAAACGGCTATCGACCACGACGCAAGCCCGAGGTGGTCGCTGGTAGGATACCTCGGAATACTGGCAATGACCTTGATACAGTTTTTTTATTTCGTCATTGCAGGCTGGGTATTGTATTACTTTGTCCTGTCCGTCTCTGTCGGTTTTGACGACGTTAACGCCCGGTCCTCGTCGGCAATGTTCGATGCACTCAAGCAAAACCCGTATGCCTTGGTGATGTGCCAGGCAACCCTGATTGTGATTACCGGTTTCATCATTGCAAAGGGAGTGCGAAAAGGAGTGGAAAAATCCGTAAGCTGGTTAATGCCGGTTTTATTTATCTCGCTGATTCTGTTTGTCTTTTACGGGGTTTACCTGGGCACGACAAAAGAGGCCCTGCGGTTTTTATTTTCGTTCGATTATAAAAAGCTGAATTTCGAAGTTATCCAACTGGCAATAGGACAGGCATTTTTTTCAATCGGCGCGGGGGTCGGATTTATCATGACTTACGGCGCCTACCTGAAGAAAGACGTATCCATTCCAAAATCGGCATTGATCATCATTACTGCTGACGTGGGCGCAGCTTTGCTGGCCGGCCTCGCAGTCTATTCGGTTGTATTCGCATTCCAATTGCCGGTTGATGCAGGCCCCGGTCTGATTTTCGTCGCGTTGCCTGTTGCGTTCGGACAAATGCAGTTCGGAGCGGTATTCGGCGTAATCTTTTTTGGCGCGCTGCTTGCCGCCGTTATTCCCACGTTGATTTCAGGTTATGAACAGGTCGTCTGCTGGTTGATAGAACTCAATATAGGAAACAGGGCAAAAATGTCGGTGCTTTACGGGCTGTTTATCTGGCTGGGCGGTCTGCCTGCGGTCCTGTCGTTCAATTACTGGTCCGGCATTTATATCTTCGATTTTATTCCGATATTAAAAGGTAAAAACGTCTTTGAGTTATATGAAATAGTAGCAGTGATTTTTCTTATCCCCATCTGCGGCATTGCCATCGCCATATTCTCCGGTTGGTTAATTCCCGATAAATCATGCCGGCAGGAATTGGGGACAATGAACAACGCTTATTATGCGCTGTGGAAGTTCTTATTGAAATTCGTAGCTCCACTGTGCTTGTTATTAATATTTTTTACCAATATTATCCAGATGTTATAGCTGGTACTAGTGAAGCTCTGAAATGACAGCCAATCCTCATCGGACGCAGCACCTTCTGCCCCTTCACAGGGTGTCTCCATATTTCTCGAAAACCGAAGAATTGGGCTGGGAACAATACACAGTTTTCAACCACATGATTACCCCTACCCTGTGCAGGCATATCCCCCCCGGCGACATTTACCAGGCATTAACGACGACAGCCGTATTGATTCCCACGGGCGCAGAACGGCAACTTGAAATAACCGGTAAGGATGCTGCGAAATTCATGGACTACCTGGTAACCCGGGACATGGCAAAGCTTGCTCCCGGCCGCTGCAGTTACTCATTCATGTGCGACGAAAACGGGGAGATTATCGTTGACGGCATTATTGTTTACATCTCGGAGCGGAAGCTCTGGTTTGGCGTCTCGGATGGTGACATTGAATTATGGGCCCGCGGCATCGCATTACACAGTGATTATGACGTCCTGGTCAGGGAGGCTGACGTGGCGCCGTTACAAATCCAGGGTCCGAAGTCACGGGATATCTTGCGCACGATTATCGGCAACTCCATAGAGGACTTGAAGTTCTTCGGTTGCACGCAAACGCGGATAGCAGGTGTTGACTGTGTAATATCAAGAACCGGTTGGACGGGCGAACTGGGCTACGAGGTATACCCGACCAGTTCCGAAACGGCGCCGGACGTATGGGATGCAATTGTCGAGGCGGGAAAACCCTGCGATATGCTGATATCGGGACTTTCATGGAGTAAATCACTTGAGGCAGGGCTGATGGTGTTTTCCATGGGTACTCGGGACGAACGCATCAATCCACTTGAGCACTGGCGTTCAAACCTGGTGGACCTGGATAAAGGTCCTTTCATCGGGCAGGCTGCCTTACGGAAGATAATGGCTGAAGGCGGGCCGGCAAGGAAAATAACAGGTCTTGTGGGCGGCCTTGAACCATTATCACGTATTGAGAGGCCCTGCAAAATAAAGCACCAGGATGAGGACATAGGCGTAACCCGTTCGCTGGCCTTCTCACCGTCCTTGCAGCGAAATATCTGCCTGGCGCTGGTTGAGCGGAAATACACTGAAAATGGCATCAATTTGAGTCTTGAACATCCTGACGGAGTGGTGGAGATGGCAGTGACAGATCTGCCGTTCGTTGACAAGGATGGTTTACGGGTCAGGTCCTGAGTGACCCCACAATGAAAAAGAGAATTCGACCTGAAGCTGAGGAATTGGGACTGGATACGCCCATCACGCGCAGGGATTTTGTCGGTGGTACCCTGGTCGGCGCAGGCGCAGGTTTATTGGCAATGCAATCACCCGATCTCCCCGCACAAGGCGGCAGTGCCGGGAAGCGGATCAGTCTCACCGGCCTGGGTCCGGACTGGACGGGTCCCGGAGGTATCGGAGATTATGCCCGCGCTAACGGCAACACCCACGAGGAAGTCAACGCGGCCCATGCCCTCAGGGACGACAAGTTGAGACAGGCGCTGAATACGGCGAAGGACGTGGACGGAATATATGACCTGGTAATAGTCGGAGGCGGCTTTTCCGGGTTTGGCGCCGGCTATGCATTCAAGGAAAAGACCGGCGGCAAGCAGAAATGTCTCATCCTGGATAACCACGCCATGTTCGGAGGCGAGGCAAAACAGAATGAATTTATGGTAGATGGTTATCGCCTGTATGGACCTCAAGGTTCAAATTCCTTTGTGGTGCACACCGACACGCCGTCTTTTCCCGAACTCTGGCATAAACTGGATTTGCCCACCGAATTCGAGTTTGGAGAACTGTCAGGCACCGATAAGGACATTAAATTCGCGCCGGACAGTTTCGGGCCGATGATGAAGTGGCCGGAAAGCGCCAGCACCGGCTATTTTTATGATACCGGCGCTGGTGGTAAATGGGTAATGGACGCGCAACGGAACGGCTTCAGGGATGCCCCGATTTCCGAGAGTTTCCGGCGCGAACTTAATGATGTCCTGCACAACAGGATAAAACCGGAAAGCGTCGGCGATCTGTGGGAAAAATATTTTGATTCCATGACTTACCACGATTTCCTCGTCAAGGAATTAAATGTTTCAAAAGACGTGCTCTACGACTACATCGACCCTTATTTTGCC
>JAPPLI010000110.1:0-18762 GCA_028819495.1 Gammaproteobacteria bacterium
TTTCATGTTGGAATCACGCCCGCCCTTCAGGCTCATTTCATATTGGAAAACACTGACATTTGCGCATGTCAGATTCTTGTTATAACATAACGCGCCGGTTATTTCGTGATTTCATACTATTTTAATATTATCGTGTTGTATAATAATTCTTTGTCTGCTTGACACTGGTCGGAACGGACAGAATAATAAATCAAAACCGGTTGGATTAACGAACAGCCAGTCACCTTGAGAAGTGGATTAAGCAGTTAATATGCAAGGGTTTCAGAGTGCCCTAGACCATCACCGCGGGGAGGTTATTTCCTTATGGATACAATAAAAATATTAGTAACTTCAGGAAAGTTATTAATGTCCAGTCTAATTGTCGTATTCTGTTCGGCCGCATTCGGCCAGGACCAGATCGACCAGGTTGTAGATGAGGGGGTCGCCCGTAACCAGGATGCCGCGGAGTCCCAGAAACGTATCGATACGACAGCGGATGAAACGGAAAAGCTGGCTTCGAGATACCGGCGGGAGTTGAAAGTTATCGATGGTCTCAAGGTCTACAACGCGCTGTTGCAGAAACAGGTTGACGACCAGAACCGGGAAAAACGGACTATTGCTGAATCCATAGATGAAATAGCGGTGGTGGAACGCCAGATTTTCCCGCTCATGCTCCGGATGGCCAATACCCTGGAACAGTTCGTGGAACTCGACCGGCCGTTTCACCTGGAGGAACGCCGCAAGCGGGTGGAGGACCTGAAAAATTATATCGGTGACGCCAGCATCAGTGCAGCGGAAAAGCTGCGCCTGGTGCTGGAGGCATATCGCATCGAAACGAGTTACGGCAGTGACCTGGACGAGTACAGCGAAGTGCTGGAAATCAACGGCCAGGAACGGCCTGTGAATGTCCTGCGTTTCGGCCGCCTGGTGCTGGTGTACCAGACCGACGACGGCAAGGAAAACGGCGTCTGGGACCAGGATGCGCGGCAATGGATGCCCCTGGAATCTGCGGAATATCGCAACTATATCCGCCAGGGATTGAAAATCGCCAGGAAGCAGCTTCCGCCCGACATTTTCATTCTGCCGGTCAGCGCGGCGCATTGAAGGAGGAGACATGGAAATGAAAAATTACCGATATCTTATCTTTATCGCCCTGTGTGCCGGTTTACTGGCGCCGGTTGTTACCGCAGATGAAGCCGCGTCGCTTGACAACCTCCTGGAGCAGGTGCAGCAGGGTAGAATCGACGAGTCCAGGGAGAATCAGGCCAGGGAAGAGGAATTCAAGAACAACAAGGCAAACCAGTCTTCGATGTTGCAGAAAGCCAATAATGAGAGAGCCACGCTGGAAGCGGTCAGTGAGCGACTCGAGAAGGAGTTTGAATCCAACCAGGACGACATAGACATATTGAAGCAGGACCTGCAGGAGGCCCTGGGTTCATTGAAGGAATTGTTCGGCGTACTGCAGACTGCTGCCGGCGATTCCCGGGCAACATTTGATTCGTCCCTGACGAACATCGAATATCCCCACCGCGGTGATTTCATGACCGAACTGGCGGAGAAAATGGGTTCGGGGAGTGAACTGGCGTCCCTGGAAGAGATCGAGGAACTCTGGTTCGAAATCCAGCGGGAAATGACCGAGACCGGCAAGGTAAAACGCTTCAATGCCGGTGTCGTTCTTCCCGATGGGTCGGAAGTTGAAAAAGACGTCATCAGGATAGGCGTATTCAACCTGGTTGCCGACGGCAAGTACCTGCAATACGACCCGGAAACGCAGACGATTTCCGAACTGCTGCGCCAGCCTGAGGATCGTTTTGTCAGCGGGGCTGAGGACTTGACCGAGGCCGAGGGCGGTTTCATCCCGGTCGGCCTGGACCCGACCAAGGGCCAGTTGCTGAGCCAACTGGTCGATGTGCCGAGCTGGTATGAACGGTCCACCACACAGGGCGGCACCGTGGGCTGGATCATCATCGGCCTGGGCATCTTCGGCATTACCGTTGCCCTGCTCAGGATTCTCTACATGATGTACGTCGGCATGTCGGTGAACAGCCAGATGCGTAACCTGGGCAACCCTTCCGGGGCCAACCCCCTGGGCCGGGTGTTGCTCGCATACCATGAAAACAAGAATATCGACGTTGAATCCCTGGAATTGAAGATGGGGGAGGCGGTGCTGCGCGAGGTGCCGAAACTGAGCAGGCTGAATACCCTCATCAAGGTGATCTCCGTGGTTGCGCCGCTGCTCGGCCTGCTGGGCACGGTTATCGGCATGATCGTCACGTTCCAGTCGATCACCCTGTTCGGCACCGGCGATCCCAAACTCATGGCCGGCGGTATTTCCCAGGCCCTGATCACCACGATGCTCGGTCTGTGCGTTGCCATACCGACGGTGTTCCTGCACAGTATGATGGCCGGACAAAGCAGGAGGATTATCGAGGTCCTGGAAGGCCAGGCAACCGGTTTTGTCGCAGAGGCGTCAGAACAGCAACACAAGGCAGAGTGACGGCCATAACTGACGGCACATGATGGATATTCTCTATTCAATCCTGCGCGGCATCACCTCCATTATCGGGCTCGAACAGGGCTTCATAAACATGTGGGAGGCCATCCGGGACTTCATGGAACTGGGAGGGCCGGTGCTGTATCTGGTCGCCATAGTGCTGGCCATCATGTGGGTGTGTATCGTGGAAAGGTTGATTTACTTTTCCACCCAGCAGCCGCGTCTGTCCGAGGATGCCGTCAAGCGCTGGGATGCCCGGCCTGAAAGAATATCCTGGAATGCCCACAAGGTGCGCGAAGCCATGATTTCGAATGTCAGGATACAGGCGAATCAATTCCTGGGAACCGTCAAGGTCTGCGTCGCCCTGTGCCCCCTGGTGGGCTTGCTGGGAACGGTGACCGGCATGGTCACGGTGTTCGAGGTGATGGCGCTTCTCGGCACCGGCAACGCCAGGGCCATGGCGGCCGGCGTATCACAGGCGACGGTGCCGACCATGTCCGGCATGGTCGCGGCGCTGTCCGGCTACTTTATCAGCGTCTGGCTGCAGAGCAAGGCTGACTCGGAAGTTGAAAAACTGAGCGAGCACTTGACTATGGATCATTAATCAAGGAACCTCTGATTAAGTCAGAGGTTCCTACGATACAGGGATGTATCGTCAAAATTGATGACTTTATGTCATTGATTTTGAGAGGAAAACTAAAATCGCATTTTAGTTTTCCGTACTCTGGCAAGTCCAGGATGGACTTGAACAGAGTAATTTGAATATAATGCTTTGGGGAAGATAAACCATGCGTAGAATTACCAGTGTATCCACCGACGATGAATCAGAGGTCAATATCACGCCCCTGATCGATATCGTCTTCATCATGCTGATTTTCTTCATTGTCACGGCGACCTTCGTCAAGGAGGCCGGCATTGACGTCAACAAACCTGACGCGCCGACTGCGGAGGTGAAGAAAAAAGCGAACATCCTGATCGCTATCGATGCCAATAACAATATCTGGCTGGACCGCAGGAAAATCGACATCCGCTCCGTCATTCCGAACATTAAACGCCTGCGCGCCGAAAACCCCCAGGGATCGGTAGTCATACAGGCGGATGAGGAATCCAAGAATAAAATGCTGGTGGAGGTCATGGATGCGGCGCGCCAGGCAGGCGTAGTCAATATCGCGCTGGCAGCCGAGAGATAAACCCGGATCCTGTTCAGATGCTGGCTCGAAGCTTACTCGTTGGCCGTTACCTGATTGCCGGGGGCTCCGCCCTGATAGTCGTGTTCGGCCTGTTCTGGCTGATGCAGTACCTGATCAACATCGCCGACCGGAAACTGGACGAGGATGACGCGGGCAGGATGCTGGAATTTGTACGGGTCAACCCGGAAGAGGTAGTCAACCGGCGCAAACCGCCGCCGAGAAAACCACCACCTCCGGACCAGCCCCCTCCTGAACCGCCCCCACCTGCGATGGATAACATAACGCCGGAAGCGCAGGCGGTGCAGGTATCGGCCGCGCCGGTGAATACCAACATCAACCTGGATGCAAGCGGCTTCGGCCTTGCGCCCAGCGATGGCGAGTACCTGCCCATCGTCAAGGTTCAGCCCATCTATCCGAGAAGGGCACAGTCGCGCGGCATCGAGGGGTACGTGATTGTCCAATTCACCGTCACCAAAACGGGCACTACCAAGGATATCCACATTGTCGAGGCGGTGCCTCCCGGTATTTTCGACAAGGCTTCGCTCGCCGCGGCGGCCAAGTTCAAATACAAGCCCCGGGTCGTTGACGGCCAGCCCATCGAGGTGCCGGGCGTGCAGAACAAGATCACATTTGAGCTCGAGGATTAGAGTTGGAGATTGGTACTTATGAGTATTCGTAATACATCGTTCAGGCCCCTGTTTCTCTGCGGCGCAATGCTTCTCTGCGCGTTCGTGGTGACCCCCGTATTCCTTGCAGTGACGGCGCCGGGCGCAATCGCGCAGGAATCGGAATCAGGACAGAAACGCAAGACCCGGAAAACACCTTCCATGAGTGAGAAGGTGTACAACAAGCTGACGGAAGCCCAGGAACTCATCGAGGCAAAGGATTACGATGCGGGCCTGGCGGCACTGAGCGACCTGGCCAGGGAGCCGAAACTGTCGGACTATGAAAAAGCGCAATTGTACAATTATTTTGCCTATACTTATTTCACCCTGGAGCGCTACGACGACGCCATTTCCTCTTACGAGAAGGTGCTGGCTCAACCGGACCTGCCCGAGGCGCTCGAGACCAATTCCTTATATACCCTGGCCCAGCTTTATTTCATCATCGAAAATTACAGGAAGGCCGTCGACATCATTAACAGGTGGTTTGCCCTGACCGAGAAACCTACCGAGAACGCTTACATGCTGCTGGGGCAGGGCTATTATCAACTGGAGGACTACAAGAATTCGCTGGTGCCGCTGAAGAAGGCCTACGGCATGGTCACCGGCCGCGGCGATACCCCGAAGGAAAACCTGCTGCTGCTGTTACGGGTGAACTATTTCAATCTCAATGACTATGAGAACATGCTCGATGTGCTGAAGGAACTGGTCGTGTATTACCCCAAGCCGGAGTACTGGCTGACCATGGCCGGCACCTATTCGGAACTGAAGCGGCTGGATAAGCAGATGTCCATCCTGGAGATGCTGTACGAGGCAGGCCTGCTGCAGCGGGGCAACCAGCAACTGAACCTGGCCAACCTGTACATGCTGCATGAAGCGCCCTACAAGGCGGCCGTGTTGCTGGAGAAAGGCATGGGAGAGGGGAAAATCGAGGAAAACATCAGGAACCTGAGGCTGCTGTCCCAGGCCTGGCTGCAGGCCCAGGAGAGCGAGAAATCACTTCCGCCCCTGATACAGGCTGCCCGCTTATCCAAGGACGGTGAACTGGATATGCGCATTGCCCAGGCCTATATCAACCTTTACCGCTACGAGGAAGCGGTGGATGCGCTGAGGACGGCCTTCAAGAAAGGCGGCCTGAAGCGCGCCGACCAGGCCAATATCATGCTGGGCCTTGCCCTGTTCGAAACGCAGAAATTTGACGCATCCATCAAAGCCTTCGCTGAAGCCAGCAAGGACAAGCGCAGCCGCAAGGCCGCGGAAACCTGGCTGGGCTACGTAAACAGCGAGAAAAACAGAAAGAAACAACTGGAAGAGAGCCTCAAACAACGCCGTAGCTAATAATATCATCCGCAGATGACGCAGATTACCGCAGATTATTATTTGAGGATTCTTTGTTTCTGTGTTTAAGCGGTGTCTTGCCTTTGGATCATTAAACACATAACAAAGTGTATTGTTTGAGCACCCCCCGATTTGATCAGATATTTACTGGCATTATTTTATCTGCGTCCATCTGCGTCATCTGCGGATAAATAAACTGACTCCATGCAACGCGAGGCTATGGAGTATGATGTTGTCATTGTCGGCGGGGGGCCGGCGGGACTCGCAACAGCCATTCATCTCAAGACACTGGCGCAACAGCGCGACAGGGAACTCAGTGTCTGCCTGCTGGAAAAAGGTTCGGAAGTAGGCGCCCACATCCTTTCAGGAGCCGTGCTGGAGCCGCGCTCCCTGGATGAACTGATCCCGGACTGGCAACAACGGGGAGCGCCGTTGAATACGCCGGTCGACAGGGACCTCATGTATTTCCTGACAAGCGGCAAATCCGCGCTCAGGGTTCCCGGCCTTTTTGTCCCCTCGAGTATGCACAACCGGGGCAATTACATAGTCAGCCTCGGCAACGTGTGCCGCTGGCTGGCCGAGCAGGCGGAGGCGCTGGAGGTTGAGATCTACCCCGGTTTCGCGGCAACGGAGGTCCTGTTCGACAGCGCGGGAAGCGTCACGGGCGTGGCCACGGGCGACATGGGCATATCCGCCGCCGGAGAACGAAAGGATTCCTATGAACCCGGCATGGAACTCCATGCCCGCTACACGGTGTTTGCCGAGGGCAGCCGCGGGCACCTGGGCCGGCAACTCATTGACAGGTACAAACTTGACGAGGGTTGTGACCCCCAGCATTACGGTCTCGGCATCAAGGAACTGTGGGAGGTGGAACCGGAGAAATTTCAGGCCGGGCTGGTCGTGCATGGTTCGGGTTGGCCGTTGACCAATGAAGCCTCCGGCGGTTTTTTCCTGTATCACCTGGACCGGAACCAGGTAGTGGTGGGCTTGATCATCGACCTGAATTATTCCAATCCATACATCAGTCCGTTTGATGAATTTCAGAGATTCAAGCACCATCCCGTGATTGCCGCTACTCTGGGCGGCGGCCGGCGTCTGGCGTACGGCGCCCGGTCCATCACCAAGGGAGGCTTGAGTTCACTACCGAAGATGTCCATGCCGGGCGCCCTGCTGGTCGGGTGTGACGCGGGCACGCTGAATTTTGCAAAGATCAAGGGGACACACACTGCCATGAAGTCCGGCATGGTCGCCGCGGAAACACTGATGCAGGAACTCGAAACGGAAGGGGCCGCAGGGAATGACCTGGTCGCCTACGGCGATAATTTTCGCGCTTCCTGGGCGTATGGCGATATTTACCGCTCCCGGAACTTCGGCGCGGCCCTGCACAAATTTGGAATGTACCTGGGGGCAGCGTTTAATCTTGTCGATCAGTCCATATTTTCCGGCAGACTGCCGCTTACCCTGCATGACAGACAGGCTGATAATGACTGTCTGAAGCCGGCTGCAGAGTGCAGGGAAATCAGTTATCCGAAGCCGGACGGCAGCCTCAGTTTCGACAAGCTGTCCTCGGTATTCATCTCAAATACCAACCATGAAGAAGACCAGCCCTGCCACCTGACGCTCAAAGATGAAGCAGTTCCGATTGATACGAATTTGAGCCTGTATGCAGCGCCCGAACAGCGCTACTGCCCCGCCGGCGTGTACGAGATAGTCGCCGAAAACGACCGGGCAAGACTGCAGATCAACGCCCAGAACTGCGTGCACTGCAAGACCTGCGACATCAAGGACCCCACCCAGAACATCGTCTGGGTAGCCCCGGAAGGCGGGGGAGGGCCGAACTATCCCAATATGTGATTGAATTTCACTCCCATTCCAGTTCGAGGAAGGCCCTGGAGACATTGCGTCCATGGTTTTGTTCGTGCAGCAACCATTCTGTTTTTTCTGTCTTACCGACTATCTCAATCACCTCCTCCATGAATGTTCCCTTGCCTATTTCCTTCCTGGTTTCCCGTAGCAGCATGTTCAGGTAATTGTCCTGCGCATTCGCTGCATCCGGCCAGGGCAGGGTAATGGTTCCGTGGCCGGGGATTACGTGATTCGCCTGTTGTGTCTTCAAGATTTCCATGGTCTTCAGCCAGCCCTTCAGGCTGGCGTCAAATACCGGAATCCTGTCTATGAATAGCAGGTCGGACAGCCACAATGTCCCGGTTTTATGATCGTAAATCGAGAGGTCCGTAAAGGAATGGGAAGGGGGGTGCGCGCTGAGCGTTATCAATCGGTTACCCAGGTCCAGGTCCAGCTTGTCGGAAACCGCAATATCGGGACCAATAATCGTGTCCTCCGATGGGTCGTCTCCCAGGTCGGCGGCAAATTCAGACAGGAAGAAGGAACGGTTATGCTCCATTTCCTGGCCCAGGTTTTCATGCCCGACAAACTCAGGTCCATACTCTGTGAACGCAATATTGCCCAGCACGTGGTCAAAGTGAATATGGGTATTGATCACGTAGCATACAGGCAGGGAGGATTTGCTTTTGATGGCGTTTTTCAGGGCGAGGCCAACGGTTATGGAACCGCCCGTGTCGATGACGGCAATGCATTTGTCGCCGATAATAAAGCCGATATTGGCGATATCGTCGTGGTCTGCATGGTCCAGGTCCACGTGTTTGCCCTGGTGTACGTAAATTCCCTCACTGACCTCGGTCAGGTTGAAACCATCATCCTGTTCTTCGGAAGCATGAGCGCCGCTGATTATTGCGGACAACAGGCATGTCACGGAAGTAATAACGATGGATTTCAGGAGGGAATAGTCAGCGGGCATCGGGAACGGAATCCTGTTTCATAATGATGATTGTATATTATGTAATGATAAATAACTTTTTGCTTGTAGTCCGGGAAAATATGGACTAACTTTAGACTATGAACCCCCCATAATGAAAACCTGATTTAAAGGAGGACTCTATGTTTGAATATGAGCAGGAGATAGTCGATGCATTACTGAACGAAAACGAAAATTTTAAAAGGCTGCATTCAAGACATGGCGAATTGAAGGAGAAAGTTAAGGATGCCAATTCCGGAGTAGCTCCCCTTGACGGCTATACACTGGATACCCTGAAAAAAGAAAAACTGCATGTCAAGGACCAGATGGCTGCAATGATCAATCAATACCGCCAGGCTCAACTAAACTGAGTTCTCACTAGTCAAGGGGTCAGAGTAAGAAATTCTGAAAGAATTTTTACTCTGACCCCATCCATCCCGAAATGCAGGGGTCAGAGTAAAATTTCTGACGAAATTCTTACTCTGACCCCGTCTGTATTTAGGGGTCTATTTACAACACGGCCAGGCGCCCGCCAATCAGCATCAACATCAGTGCAAGCAGCATACGCATGAATTTTTCCGGCAACTGGATGCCGGCATGGCTTCCCAGGTAGATGCCGGGAAGCGAACCGATTATCAGGCTGAGCAGCAATTGAAAGTCTACCGAGCCCAGGTGCCAGTGGCCCAGGCCTGCTATCGCGGTAATGGGTACTGCGTGGGCGAGGTCCGTACCGACAATTCTTACGGTATTGAACCGGGGATAGAGAAAAAACAGGAACGCCGCGCCGAGGGCACCTGCACCCACTGACGAGAAAGTCACCAGGATGCCGATAATGAAGCCGGCAACCACGGTCATCGGCGCACGTAATCTTCTATGGATAATTCGTATAAACTGGAACGGCTCAGTTCTGCCGAGAGACTGTAACCGGCTTTTGAACAAAATAACCAGCGACGTCAAAATCAGGGCTATGCTGAGCATGGAGGTAATGACGGGCTCATAGTTGATGCCCATGCCGGCCAGTTGTTTCAGTATCAGAACGGCAAGCAAGGTAGCCGGTATGCTGCCCGCGGACAACAGCCTGACAACGCTCCAGTCAATCGTCTGCTGCCTGTGATGGGATAAAATTCCCCCTCCCTTGGTGATGGCGGCGTACAACAGGTCGGTTCCCACCGCCACAGCCGGTTTGATGCTGAAAACGAGTACCAGGACAGGCGTCATCAGGGAACCGCCACCCACACCGGTAAGCCCGATAATAAAGCCGACTGCAAAACCGGCAAAGGTAAAACCAAAATCCATGATAGAGCGTTGAGTCCGATTAAAAAAAAGAGTGGTACTTTAAGGCCAATCTTTTATACTTAAAAGTGATAATTTTCGATATTTTTAGAACTAAACGTAATAAGCAGTTAGAAATCAAGAGGCAAGCAGGATGAAATTACAGCAATTGCATTATATCCGGGAGGTTGCCAGGCATGGTCTCAACGTATCGGCTACAGCCGAGGCCTTGTATACGTCCCAGTCCGGAATAAGCAAGCAAATCCGCATGCTGGAAGATGAACTGGGTTTAAAGATATTCCAGCGTGGCGGCAAACACCTCACTGAAATCACCCAGGCCGGCGAAGTGATTATTGCCCTGGCCGGTGAAATCCTGGAAAAAGTGGATAAATTAAAGCAGGTGGCGTTGGAGTACACCGATGAGAACAAGGGAACACTTTCGATAGCGACGACACACACCCAGGCGCGTTACGTGTTGCCTTCCATAATCCGGAGCTTCCGCAAAAAATACCCGGAAGTCGCCCTGCATATGCATCAGGGTACGCCA
This sequence comes from Gammaproteobacteria bacterium, assembly GCA_028819495.1. Lineage (GTDB taxonomy): Bacteria > Pseudomonadota > Gammaproteobacteria > Eutrophobiales > Eutrophobiaceae > JAAXHV01. Next base: position 10,298 of record JAPPLI010000110.1, read on the forward strand.
ATGCAGATATCGGAGCTGGCCGCCAAGGGCACTGTTGAGTTCGCCATTGCCACTGAAGCGCTCGAGTTATTCGATAACCTGGTCATGATGCCCTGTTATCACTGGAATCGCAGCGTGGTTGTCCCCCGTAACCACCCATTGGCGCAGCTTGGCGAGTTGACCCTGGAGGCCATAGCCGCCTGGCCCATCGTGACTTATGTTTTCGGGTTTACCGGGCGCTCGCAACTGGACCGGGCGTTCAACAACGCCGGCTTGCATCCGGATGTGGTGTTTACCGCCACCGATGCCGACGTGATTAAGACCTATGTCAGGGCAGGCATGGGCGCCGGCATCATTGCCAGCCTTGCTTATGATGAGGAACTGGATGCCGACCTGAAGTGTATTGACGCCGGCCACCTGTTTGAGCAGGCCACTACACGCATCGGATTCCGGCGCGGCATCTTCATGCGTAACTACATGTATGAATTCATCGAATTATTTGCGCCGCACCTGAAGCGCGAAATGGTGCAGCAAGCGGCCCGCACCGACGACAGGAAGGACTTGGAAAGGCTGTTCAGCAGCCTGGACCTGCCGGTGCTTTGACAAAGGGTCGGAGGGATAGATGGGGTCAGAGTAAAATTTCTGACGAAATTCTTACTCTGACCCCGTCTGTCACGCCTGTTCCTCCGTTGTCATGCCGGGCTTGACCCGGCATCCAGGTTCCCCGCGTGCAGGCCGCACTCCTTCAAGGTCTCCTCTTCCCACCACCAGCGTCCTTCGCGTTCATGCTGGTTGGGCAATACCGGACGGGTGCAGGGTTCGCAGCCGATACTGATGTAACCTCTGCCGTGCAGTTCATTGAAAGGCACGTCGTTGGCGCGGATATAACCCCAGACCTGTTTTGACGTCCAGTTCGACAAGGGGTTGAATTTGTACAGGGCATGCTCCGGGGTGGAAAATGCCGAATCGGTTTCCATCACGCTTACATTGGCCCTGGTGGGACTCTGGTCCTTCCTCTGGCCCGTGACCCAGGCATCCAGGGTTTGCAGTTTACGCCGCAGGGGAGCGATTTTACGGACTCCGCAGCATTCCTTATGGCCGTCCTTGTAGAAACTGTATAACCCTTTGTCCCGCACGAATGCCTCCAGTTGCGCGGCATCCGGAGACAACACTTCAAGTTCAACATTGTAATGTTCCCTGACCTGTTCCAGGAAACGGTAGGTTTCGCTATGCAAACGGCCCGTATCCAGCGAGAAGACCTTCAGGCTGGAAGTTATACGGCTGGCGATATCGATGAGCACTACATCTTCAGCGCCGCTGAAGGATATGGCTATATTGTCGAAATTATCGTAGGCAAGGCGCAGGATATCAGCCGGTCCCTTGTCCTGGCAGGTTTTTGCATGGGATTCAATATCAAAAGTTTCCGCTGTCATGATCTGTGCCGCTCGCTGAAAAAGGCGGCATTCTAACAGCATTACTTATTCCAATCTATAATAAGTAATGCTATTTATAGCTTACTTTGATATAACAACAGATAGATGGGGTCAGAGTAAAAATTCTCCGAATTTCTTACTCTGACCCCGGCATTCCGGGCTTGACCCGGCATCCAGTGGAATACTCTGTCGCCGCAGGCGACTCATTATTCAGTCGTACCCACTGCATGTCCTCCTCCCCGAGCAGTTTTTCCCATAAGGATGCGGGATCATCGGTGAAGATGAGAGAAGTGTCCGCCCTGGACAACAGCCAGTCGCCGCGCAGCATCTCGCGTTCCAGTTGCCCGGGATACCAGCCGGCATAGCCTGCGTACAGGCGAATGCGAAACTGCCCGAGTTCCCGGTTCAGCAGATTTCGCACGCCCTGGAGGTCATCGATTTGAAAGACATCCCCGACAACGGAATGATAATCACCGAGGTCAGCATCTGTCTGTACCAGGATGCGCAGGCTGTTCAACCTGACCGGGCCTCCCAGGAAAAGCTGCGACGAACCCGGGTCCAGTCCCTCCAGTTCGGGGAGAATCTCATGTGCGGGCTTGTCAAGCGGACGGTTGAGCACCAGACCGACAGTTCCGGATTCCTCGTATTCCGTAATCAGCAGCACGGTCCCGGCAAAATTGGGATCGGGCATGGACTTTTTGGCGATAAGGAACACGCCGCGCGCGAGTCTTACCTGCTCGTCCGTTTCCTGTGCCTGGAGGGCCGCGGGATGTCCGCCGGCCGGCGCGGCAAGCTGTCTGGAATTCCCGGCAGCGATACCCATGTCCGGCACTATGACGAGGGCCAGTAAAATCACCGTCATATACAGGTCTGAGCCGCCCGGCAGCTTCCTGGAGGCGAATTTATGATACATTTTGTCCTACCGGTAACAATTCAACCCATTATATGTAACAAAAAGCCATGCACAACACATTAATTCAAGCACATACGCTGAACGGGCGCCTGTCCGATCCGGACTGGGTAATCGTGGACTGCCAGTATGACCTGGCGGACAAGGATGCAGGTTATCAGTCCTACCTGGCGGGGCATATTCCCGGCGCCGTTTATGCCGGATTGCACAATCACCTCAGCGGCAGTCAACCGGTTACCGATTGCGGCAGGCATCCCGTGCCGTCCCCGGAGGACCTGGAAGATAAATTATCTGGAATGGGTATAGACAACCACACGCAGGTTGTGGCTTATGACCGGTCGGGCGGCGCATTCGCCGCACGCCTGTGGTGGTTGCTGCGCTACGCAGGCCATGAGCGTGCAGCGGTTCTTGATGGCGGCCTGGACGCCTGGACTCAGGCGGGTTATGAACTGGACATGAAAGAACCTGACGTCGTTGTCGGAAGGTTCAAGGCGAGGATTGATGCCGGACGGCTGGTCAGGTTGCCTGAAGTGGAAGCTGTAACACGTCTTGTTGATTCTCGCGAACCCGCCAGGTACAGGGGTGAAACGGAACCGATAGACCGTACCGGCGGTCACATTCCCGGCGCGGTCAACCATTACTGGAAGGACAACCTGGACGGACAGGGAAAATTTTTGGCCCCAGAGCGCCTCAGGCAGACTTTTCAGGACCTCTATACCGGTACAGGGCCGGAAGATGTCACGTTTTACTGCGGTTCCGGCGTTACCGCATGCCATAACCTGCTGGCGGCCGTCCATGCCGGTTACCCCCTGCCCAGGCTGTACGCCGGTTCATGGAGTGAGTGGTGTTCCGACCCGGCGCGACCTGTAGCGGTCGGATCCGAATCAGGTGGATAAGATAAAGCTGTTAAGTTGCCTGCTGGATAACGAATACCATTCGGTCAACGGGTTATCGGCCCGCCTGGGAGTGAGCCGGACGATAATCTGGAAGGAAATCAAGCAACTCCGTGGTTATGGACTGGATATAGAAGCCAGGCACGGAAAAGGCTATCGCCTGCATGATGAGATCGACCTGCTGGACCGGAATGAACTACTCGACGATCTGGGACAATATGCACGCGGATGCAGTATGGATGTCCTGTTTGATACCGAATCCACCAACAAATGTCTTACGGACCTGTTTGGACAACCCGACCTGCACAAGCGTATAGTTCTGGCAGAATATCAGTATGGAGGCAAGGGACGACGCGGCAGGACGTGGATTTCCCCTTTCGCCCGGGGCCTGTACCTGTCGCTGGGATGGCGTTTCGACATGGCCCCGGCCTCGTTGAACGCCCTGTCCCTGGCCTCGGGGGTTGCCGTGGCGCGGGCATTGGCTGAGCTGGGCATATCCGGGCTTTCCCTGAAGTGGCCCAATGACCTGATCCTCGCTGATAAAAAAGTGGGCGGCATCCTGCTGGAGGCGCGCGGTGAAACGGCAGCTTCCTGTGACGTGGTAATAGGCATAGGGATCAACATCCGTCTGGATAAGGAAACAAAATCCGCCCTGGATCAACCTGTTACAGACCTTGACGGCCATTATCGCAACCTGCCGTCCAGGAACAGGCTGGCGGGCAGGATCATTGCAGAGCAGTTTTTGATGCTGGAGCGTGTCGCTTCCGGCAGGATGGGAGAATACGTGGCGGAATGGAAAAATCTTGACTATCTTTCGGGCAGGCAGGCGGAATTGCACATGCCGGGGCAGATTGTGCGCGGCCATGTCAGGGGGGTGGATGATAACGGCCTGTTACTGCTGGAAACCTGCGGCAATATCGAGAAATACAGCAGCGGGGAAGTTCGTGTAACCCGCCTTTCTCATCAGGTGATGCGATGATCGCGCCGGATTTTTTTCGCCAGCGGGTGCCTGCGACCGAAAGCATAGCCATAGCTCTGGTTGAGGGAGCACGTGCCCGCCGGCGGGAAAAAGACAAGCGAGGGCGCATCACCTGATGAGAAAGGCGGGTTCAGGGGCAATATGAACTTACTTGCAGATATCGGCAATACCCGGGTCAAGTGGGCTTGCGCCGACAATAAAACCCTGTTCGGCCACGGCGCTTTTACCTATACAAAGGATACGCTTTCCGAACTGCTCCGGGATAACTGGCGGGAACTGGTCCGGCCGGAACAGGTATATTTTGCCAGCGTGGCCGGCGCCGGCGTCACTGCGCAAGTGTACGGGTTTGTCCGGTCCACCTGGAATCTGGAGGCACAGCAGGCAGTAACCGAAAAGGAACGCGCGGGGTTACGCAACGCTTATGACGACGTGGCGGCAATGGGTGTGGACCGCTGGCTGGCGATGCTGGCAGCCTGGAGCAGGTATAAAAAGCCGCTTTGCGTCATTGACAGCGGCACCGCGCTCACGGTCGATATCATCCTGGGAAACGGGCAACATACCGGAGGATTCATACTGCCCGGCTTGTCTCTCATGGCGGCGGCGCTCGCACGGGAAACCCATGGGATTAGCAGGCACCGGGAACAGGACCTGGAACTGGAATACGGCCGTTCTACCGCAGCCTGCATCAGCAACGGATTTGCATTCGCACTGGCGGGCCTGCTGGACCGCTGCTTCAGTAAAACCAGGGAAGAGCAGGGCGTCGAACTGCTTTCCGTAATTACGGGCGGAGCAGCGGAGCAGACGCTGCCCCTGGTGCCCGGTCGGCATATACATGAACCTCATCTCGTCCTGCAGGGCCTGAATCAGAGGTTCAACAGGTAGATGATTATGAAATGGGTGGCCTTATTGTTGCTTGTCGCAAACCTGACGTATCTGGGCTGGGAACTGGACCGCGGGACCAGGGCGCTTGTAGCGAACAGTCCGCCGCCCCTGAAGATTCCCGCAGGGGCGGAGACTTTGAAAATCATGGATGAAACTGCCGGGCTGCAGGAGTTGAGGCCTGTCTACGGATGGCAGCAACCACGGCGAGTCCTGTTACCGTCCGGCGCCAGGGAAACACTGTAGTCCGTCATTCCGGGCTTGACCCGGAATCCAGTGGAATAATGGGTCGCCGGAGGCGACTCTTTGTATGACTGGATTCCCGCATTCGCGGGAATGACGAAAAGGGGACGCGCGAATGTCGTTATACAGAACTCAATGCGATCCCCGAAAAAATAACCATGCCTACCCAGTTATTATTAAGAAAAGCCTTGAAACACATGCCCGGCTTCCGGTCATAAATCAGATGTTGCTGGTATATGAACAGTATTGCAACGCACAGCAACGCCGCATGATAGGCCGGGCCGAGCCCCGCCTGGCGGCCGATACTGTAAAGGGCAGCAATAAACATGACCTGTATGATACCGATAATGACGCGATCCGCATCGTCCAGCAGTATCGCGGTGGATTTCAGTCCGATACGTAAATCATCTTCCCGGTCCACCATGGCATACATGGTGTCAAAGATTAGTACCCAGAGCATGTTCGCGGCGAAGATCAGCCAGGCAATTGCCGGCACACCGCCGGTGGAGGCGGCGAATGCCATGGGAATACCCCAGCTGAATGCAAACCCGAGAAAAACCTGCGGCAGGTAGGTGTAACGTTTCATGAAGGGATACAGCACTGTAATACAGACAGCGAAGATTGATAACAATACGGTCAGAAGGTTGGTGGTAAGCACCAGCAGGAAAGCGCACAGCATCAGAACTGCGATGATACCGCGGGCCTCCTTTTCCGAAACCCTGCCGGTCGAGACAGGGCGGTTCCTGGTGCGCTCGACGTAGCGGTCGAAATCCCTGTCAACCAGGTCGTTGACGACCACCCCGGCGGATCGGGTGAGGAACACACCCGGGACGAACACCGCCAGCAGGTGCAGTGTCGGCATGCCCGCGTTGGCAATCCACAAGGCCCAGAGTGTGGGCCATAACAGCAACAGCCAGCCGATTGGTTTGTCCAGGCGGATCAATTGCGCATAAACAGCGGACTTCACCTTTATTGTTTGACGGTATCTTGTCAGACTTTGCCGAAGTCGATTTTGGTGCTCAGCCATCTCGATACCAGTTTATTCACCCGTTCCGGGCTTTGAGACAGGACAATGTCAGCGGCTTGCCGGACCCTGGGAATCAGGTGTGCATCCCGCACGAAATCGGCGATGTGCAACTCCGGCAAACCCGTCTGTCTTGTCCCCAGAATTTCCCCGGGACCGCGCAGTTCGAGGTCGCTCTCTGCAATCGCAAACCCGTCATTGGTTTCCCGCATCCTGTTCAATCTTATCCGGGCATTATCCGACAGCGGTGTCTGGTAGAGTAAGACACAATCGCTTGCCTGGGAACCCCGGCCGACCCTGCCGCGTAACTGGTGCAACTGGGACAGTCCCAGACGCTCGGCATTCTCAATGATCATCAGGCTTGCGTTGGCAACATCAACACCCACCTCTATCACCGTGGTCGCTACCAGCAGGTCTGTCTTACCGGCCTTGAAATCTTCCATCACCGTCTCCTTGTCGGCGTTTTTCATTCTGCCGTGGATCAGGCCGACGGTTAAGTCCGTCAATTGCCGGGCCAGGTGTTTCTGAATGTCTTCAGCCGCCTGCAACTGCAGTGTTTCCGAATTTTCTATCAATGTACATACCCAGTAAGCCTGCCTGCCCTGTTTGCAGACTTCATGGATACGTTCGATGACTTCTTCCCGTTTTTCATTTGAGATCACCGTTGTCTTGATCGGGCGGCGTCCGGGGGGCAACTGGTCGATGACGGAAATATCCAGGTCTGCGAACAGGGTCATGGCAAGTGTCCTGGGAATAGGTGTCGCAGTCATAATCAACTGGTGGGGTTGCCGGGTTTTTTCCATGCCTTTTTCCAGCAGGGCGAGGCGCTGGTCGACACCAAAACGGTGCTGCTCGTCGATAATGATCAAGCCGACATTGCCGAATGCAACCTGGTCCTGGAACAACGCGTGGGTGCCTACCACAACCATCGGCCGGGCGGAATTCAAGCGCGCCAGTACGTCTTCCTTCTCATTGCGCGACTGTTTCCCCGTCAGCAGGGACACCGGGATATCGATAGGTGAGAACCATTGCCTGATATTGAAATAATGCTGGTCCGCAAGTATTTCCGTAGGAGCCATCAGGGCAACCTGGTAGCCGGAACGGATAACCAGCAGGGCGGAGATAGCGGCCACCACGGTCTTTCCGGAACCGACATCGCCCTGGACCAGGCGCAACATCGGTGCCGGTTTCTGCATGTCCCTGCGGATTTCTCCCAGGACCCGTTTCTGCGCGCCCGTCAGTTCGAAAGGCAGGTTGTCCAGGAAGGTCCTGATCCTGCCGTCAGCCTTGCTGCCGATGACGAACGAGGCCCGCGCCTGGACTGTTTTCCTGATCAGGCGCAGGCTCAAGTGGTGCGCCAGCAGTTCCTCGAAAACCAGGCGTTGCTGGGCCGGGTGGTGGCCGTCCGTCAGGCTGTCCAGGTCCGCATCCCTCGGCGGCCTGTGTACGAACCGTAATGCCTGGTCCAGGTTGAAAGTGGAAAACTGTTGCAGAATTCGGTCCGGCAGCAATTCGGCCACACCGGTGTTGTCCCTGGACATGGTTTCAAGCGCCTGGCCGGTCAGGTTGCGCAACTTGAACTGGGAAACTCCCTGGGTTAACGGGTATACGGGTGTCAGCGTCTGCTCCAGGTGGGCGTCTTCGTCTGCGTCCACCCGCCGGTATTCGGGATGGACCATTTCCAGTGCATGGTTGACGCGCCTTATCTGGCCCCAGCAGCGCAGGCACATGCCTTGCTTCAAGCCGGCCTGCTGCGCCCGTGTGAAATGAAAGAACCTGAGGGTTATGGCGCCGGTACCGTCGCTGATACGGCACAGCAGGCTTCTGCGCCGTCCTGCCGGCATCTGGATCAGTTCAATCGTCCCCTGGCACAAGGCGCTGTCGCCGGACCTCAGGCTGCCGATGGGAACAAGCCGGGTCCGGTCGATATACCGATGGGGAAGGTGAAACAACAGGTCCTGAACCTTGCGGATTCCCAGGTGTTGCAAGCGTTCACCGGTTCGCGGACCGACACCTTTCAAGGCGCTGACGGGTGCGCCAAGCGTCGGGAGTTTGTCCTGTTTGAGATTTATCTTCTGCTGATCCTGGATACGTGACGGATGATCCTGATCCGCCTGATGATGTT
>JAPPLI010000110.1:18862-81632 GCA_028819495.1 Gammaproteobacteria bacterium
ATCTTCTGCTGATCCTGGATACGTGACGGATGATCCTGATCCGCCTGATGATGTTGGCCAGGTGCACCCGGTCGGTGACCTCCACGACGAATTTCAGGGTCGTATAGCGGTCATCCTTGTCATGCATTTCCACGCTGACGATATTGGCGTTGCAGGCGGCAATTTCCGTGGCGATCTTGGCCAGAACACCGCGCTGGTTGGTGACTTCCACCCTGATGTTGGTAGGAAAGCTGCCGTCAATCTGTTCTTCCCAGGCAACATCGAGCCATTTGTCCGGATGATTTCTGAATTCCGTAACGTTCGGACAGGTCTGGTGATGCACGACAATGCCGCGGCCCGTCGTGACGAATCCCAGAATTGGATCGCCGGGGATGGGCAGGCAGCACTTGGGAAAGTTGACGACCATACCCTCGGTCCCGCTGATGCTCAGCGGCGCATTATTTTTTCCTGATCTCTTTCGGGCCGGTACCGGTTTCTCCGTGAGTTGCCTTGCAACCAGGGCGGCAATCCGGTTGCCCAACCCTATTTCCTGCAGTAATTCATTCCGGTCGTCCAGGTTGAATTCCTTCAGCAGTTTGGTCCATTGGGCAGGCTTGACTTCATCATACCCGGAGGAGAATGTTTTGAGTTCCCTGACAAGCAGGCGCTTGCCCAGGGAGTGCGCCTCACTCGTTCGCAGATTTTTCAGGTAGTGCCTGATGTTTGCCCTGGCTTTCGCGGTAACGGCAAAATTCAACCAGGCGGGGTCCGGTTTTGCCCCGGGCGCGGTAATGACTTCGATGGTCTGTCCCGTGACAAGGTGAGTGCTTAACGGCGCCAGGCGCCGGTCAATTCTGACTCCCACGCAACTGTTGCCTACGTCAGTATGAATTGCGTAGGCAAAGTCCACTGCCGTTGCTCCCTTTTGCAGTTCGAAGATATCCCCCTTGGGCGTGAACGCATAAACGGATTCAGGGAACAGGTCGATTTTGACATGGTCCAGGAAGTCCTGGGGGTTGCCTGCCGTAGTCTGCATTTCCATGACGTGCTGTAACCATTCACGGGCGCGTTTGTGCGCGCCGGTGCGGTCGGATGACGGACCCGACTTGTACAACCAGTGAGCTGCAATGCCCACTTCGGCAACGTCGTTCATGTCTGTTGTCCTGATCTGCACTTCAAGGGGCACGCCGTACGGGCCGAACAGGATGGTATGCAGGGACTGGTACCCGTTTGACTTGGGAATCGCCACATAGTCCTTGAATTTCCCCGGAACCGGGCGGTACAGGTTGTGTACGGTGCCGACCACGCGGTAACAGGTATCTACTTCATCGACTATAATACGAAAGGCATAAACGTCGTGTACCTCGCTGAAGGAAAGGTCCTTTTCCAGCATCTTCCGGTAAATGCCATAGAGGTGTTTTTCCCTGCCGATTACCTTGGCCGGAATTTTTTCCTGTCTCAGCCGGCGTTTGATGGAGTTTCTTATCTTGTCGATTATCTCCTTGCGATGCCCCCTGGCCTTGATGATCTGTTCGTTCAGGATTCGATAGCGCAAGGGGTAGAGCGTCGCAAAGCCTAGGTCTTCCAGCTCCAGGCGAATGCTGTTTATCCCCAGGCGCTGGGCAATCGGCGCATAAATCTCCAGGGTTTCCCTGGCGATGCGTCGCCGCTTGGACGGCTCCAGCGCGCCCAGGGTACGCATGTTATGCAGGCGGTCGGCCAGTTTTACCATGATCACGCGGATATCACTGCTCATGGCCATCAGCATCTTGCGAAAGTTGTGAGCCTGGGCTTCCGCGTGTGAATCAAACTCAACCTGGGTCAGTTTACTGACGCCGTCAACCAGTTCCGCAACACCCTTGCCGAAGCGGCGCACGATTTCTTTCTTGTCGATGGCGGTATCTTCGATGACGTCGTGCAGGATGGCCGCCGCAAGAGTCTGGTGGTCCATATGCATATCACCAAGGATGCCGGCCACTTCCAGGGGGTGGCTGATGTATGGTTCACCACTTTTCCGGTGCTGTCCTTCGTGTGCCGAGGCGCTGAACTCATAGGCGCGGCGTACCTTTTCAACCTCATCAGAGGTGAGGTAGCCGCCTATCCTTTTCTCGAGTTCAGAAATAGTCGTCATAACGGAAAGTATAACCCGAGTTGCCGGAAAAAGGGGAAAACCCGCCCGCGGCAGCGGGGGCCGGCAAAGGTTCAGGGAATGGCGGTGAAGGGTCTGCGGTTACCGGCAGGGGACCGGTTCACAGTACGGTCGGAGGTTCAGGTCCTGAAGGAACCTCCGGGGCTCCTTGACTGGTATTTTGATTCAGAACGAATCTTCATTCGGCAGTTCCGCCGAGTCTACCGTCTGGAATTCGATGTCATCCATATCAGGCTCAAACCGGGGTTTGCCGATGGCTTCGATGTTCTCATGCGTTACAACCCCTGCCGCGATTTCTCTCAATGCTATCACCGTGGGCTTGTTCGACTGATCTTCAATCAGGGGATCATTGCCCATCAGCAGCTGGCGGGTACGTTTGCTTGCCAGCAAAACCAGGTCGTAGCGGTTTTCGAGATTTTCCAGACAGTCTTCTACAGTCAGTCTTGCCATGTGAATTCCTGCATAATAAAAGTTTGCCAAGTTTATCGGCAGTTCCGCCTCAATGCAATAGTTGCTTGAGCAAGGTATCGAAGTACTCCTGGTGCCGGCGATAATCGTGTCGGGCGCCGGCAATGATTGCAGATAGCTGTTTCAGCGTTCTGTCAAAGAAATGATTTACCACCAGGTAGTCGAATTCCCCGTAATGTTCCATCTCGCTGACGGCATCCCGCATACGGCGCCGGATATTCCGATCGTCATCGCCCCGCCCCTTCAGCCGCTCTTCCAGGGCCGCGAGTGAAGGGGGAAGGATAAAGATATTGACGGTATCCTTGATAATGGAACGTACCTGTTGCGCACCCTGCCAATCGATCTCCAGGATGATGTCCTTCCCATCGGCCAGTTGCTCTTGCACCCAGTCGTGCGATGTGCCGTAAAGATGATCAAAAACGGTAGCATGCTCGAGGAACGTGTTTTGCTCAAGCAGGGCCTGAAATTCGTCTTCATCGACAAAGAAATAATCCACCTCGTGCTTCTCACCGGTCCGCGGGGGGCGGGTCGTATGGGAAATGGAAACCGCCAAATCGGGAACGGCATCCACCAGTTCACGCACAAGGGAACTCTTTCCGGCGCCGGAAGGCGCGCAGATGATGAACAGGGTGCCTTTACATTTGTCAGTGGACATTATTTTCCTTTGCTCCGCTATGCTGGAACTGCCTGTGTATTATTCTGCGATCGTTTTTCATTGATTCGATTTCGAATGTCCTCGGCCACTTCAAGCATTTCTACCGGAGCGCGCACTGACTCACCGGCATATTGGCGCAGGGCGATAACCAGTGGTTCAAGTGTAGCCGATTTTGCGCTGTCGCCAGACAGGGTTTCGACCAGATCATACTCCGATGCGCCGGCCGCAATCAAGTTTAGCACAATGCGAATTATCTCTTGTACCATAGTTTCATCATCAGGTTTGAACGTAGCGTATGCATGACGGAATACTTCCAATGCGGCCTGTGTTTCTCCCTGCAACTGCAATGCCTCCGTACGAAGACACAACACTTGCCACCTGAACTTGACTTCTGTATCACCAGTCAAATATACCCCGAGTCTTCCCTCAAGTTCATCGCATGTGTGTAGAGCTTCATCCGTGTACAGGTTCTGGATCAGCCCCATAGATTTACTACTCAATGCCCAGGCAACTGCCCACTGAATATCCGGTGAGTCGCTACGGCCGAAACGTTCAACCACCTCATCATAGATGGTAACGGCGGCTTCTGAATCACCAAGCTTCGTTCGAATATATCCTTTTATTAATAACACGATAGCAACATACGAATCAGGCGATTCAGGCAAAGCTGTTAGTTGATCTATGAGTTCGATTACTTTTTCCAACGCTCCCCCATTGAGCGCTGCGATAATCTCCTGTAACAATCGTTCGCTCTGTTCATTGTCGGTTCTTGTCATGCCGGAATACATGCTGTTAAATTGAGGAAGTTCTGGAATTGCCCTGTAGAACCCCTCAAGAATAGCTGGCGAGTCCTCCACCTCCAGACTTATCCTTTGCATTATTTCTTTCTGTTCCGTTTCGCTGTAGAACACAGTCATAAAAAGAATAAGGTTTTTTACTATGTCCGCTTCATCGCGTTCGCGCCTCAGTTTGTAATAGATGCTGTACAGTCGTTCTGAAGCGCTGTACAGGCGCTTTTTACCGCTTCCTTCCACAAGCACAGCCCCTCGATTTATCAATCGCCCAAGCATTGTTGATACGGTCCGAACGTCCATGTGAGCCCGATTTGCAATCTCCCCGGTTTTAGATGGTTGCCAGAGGTCAAGCACTGCAACATATACTCGCCGCTCGGTATTTGCCAGCGCCTGCAGGTGACTGCGAAAGTACTCCGTGTGTTCGTCGACGAGTGTTACCAGTTCCTCCATCAACTTGCGCAGTGACCGGTGTCTTGTGAAGCCGGCAAGGATGACCAATAGACGTGGATTACCCCCGGTCAGTATTTGAAGCGGCCTGATCTCGCGTCCCCGAACTGAATCGCCGCTGATTACCTGCCATAAATCACCACATTCTTCGGTTGTCAACGGTTCCAGGTCAACGATTCGGAATAATTCGAAGAACGGTTGGCTGGCATCGTCCAAACCTTTGAACCGCGTAGTGGCGGATGCAAGCAGTATTATCTGCGGTTCTGACTGCAATATTGCCCGCAATTTCCAGCCAAAATCCTTATCCAGGTTTTCCAACGATTGCAGGTTCTCGACCATGAGCACGAGTTTTTTCCCTGAACGGTCAGCGGCTTCCAGAACGGCGGCACGAGCGCGTTCCTCGAGTGCTTGTTCCCGCCAATGTCTGTTGAGGTCATCATGTGTGCGTCGCAGTTCGGTCGCGAAGGCGGGATCATGTGCAGCGCACTCCTTGGCAAGGTAGAACAATGTCTCCAGCCAGAAATCGGCCATGCCGTAAATCTCCTGGTTCTCTTCCATGAAACGTACCGGCACCAGGTGATCCGAGAACTCGTTCTTTGTGCGTATTTCGGCAGCTATGCGAGCCAACAGCATGGTTTTTCCCCGTCCACGAGGCGCGGTGATCAGGGTATGTTGGCAGGATGGTGATTCGATATTGTCCCGCAGCACCTCAAGAATGGTGTCGCATTCGCGCTTCCTTACTACAAACTGTTCTATCACTTCTCCATCAGACTGGAATGTTCCCGGATTGAACTTGCGGATTGGGCGGTCGGGTGATTCTTTCACTGAAGTCGCCTCACCCGTTAATCGTCTGATTGGCGGCTTCCGAGCGGTGTATAATGTCCACGAAAACGTGCTGCCCACCAGTCCTTCAACAAGCGTGACGGAAAGCGGTAACCATCATCAGCGAGTTTGAGATAGCCATCGTGTACCAGGACTTCGAGAGTATCCGAAATACGTCCGGCTATATCATCAACCACAGTTGTGTACAACTGAGCAAGACAATGTTGTGCATCCTCAGTGAATACCTCTTGGGTGGCTGCCTCAGCAAGTATCTCCATCGCTATTGAGAAGCTTTCATCTTCCAGGGCTTCCTTCAAACGTGTCTGATAGTGATCAAGGTCGTTTTGTCCCGGTGGTCCAAGAAGTTCAGTACGATAGACTTCGCTTACATCCTCCACCCTTACTCGGTCTCGTCCCTGCATTATGCCGAAATCTCGCAGACGAGCGAAAAAGGATTGAACATGATGTGGAATGCCAACTCCCATCGCTTCGTATACGGCATTCGCCACACCGTCCTCTATGTCCAGTTGATAATTCTCTGCAAGAAGATTAAAACATTTGATGCTGGTATCCCGGTCCCAAGGGGCAAGGTGGTAAGGATGAAGGTGGTTGATCCGGTCAGACATGCCTAGCCTGCGTACAAGGGGTTCGAGCCCTATACTTCCCGAAATAACGAGGGAAGGCGAATTGTCTCCAAGAGACTGAAGCACCTTGCGCAACCAACTCAAAAATTCGTCAACCCGTTGCGCATCGCCATCATGCTGAAGCATTCGTTTGAGGAAAATGGGTAGCTCATCAATTACCAGAAGTACCGGTTTATCGTGTATTGCACATGCCTGAAATAGCTGCTCCCCGTGATGTCGCCAGCTTCCGGCATCCAGCCCGGCGCGGATTTTCACGCTGAAATCGTAAGCGCTTATTTCCTGGACGTTGACATTCAACCAGCGTTTCATCCCGCTGGCGAAACGCGACGATATTGAACGCACTGGATGTACTGCACGGGCAATTTCCGCTATTGCATCTTCTGCACATGTCGCGCCTTCGACATCAGCAAAAAGAAATACCCAGTCCAGGGTCTCAAGGCGGCGTCCCAATTCCATAACGACACTGGTCTTTCCCATGCGCCGTTGTCCCGTGAGTAATACATGATTACGGTCGTTCACGTAATTTTCCAGTATTTTCAAATCGGCGTCGCGGTCAAAGAAGTCATCTCCGCAGACCCAACGTCCGGTTGAAGATCTCATGATTTTCTGCTCCTTATTCAACAGTTTTGTTGAATTAAATCATACAACAAAAATGATGTCAACAGATTTGTTGAATAATAAGTAATCCTTGATAAGCAAAGCCGGCGCAGAATATTTGATCCTGCAATCCCGCATCATTACCAGAATTAACGCCAGGCACGGACAGCCTGGTGGTTATTACTCGAACTCCCCTGGTGCGGCTTGACAGGCATGACCGACAAGTATAGTTTGCAGTTCGGGGAAAATCATGCGAGGGAATCTGATTATGTCTGCAAACTGGAAAAACCGCACGCTGTTTCACGGGGACAATCTTGACTTCATGCGAGGGATGAACAGCGAGTCTGTTGACTTAATCGCCACCGATCCACCGTTCAACAAAAGCCGTGATTTCCACGCAACCCCGGATAGCCTGGCAGCCGGCGCTTCCTTTCAGGACCGGTGGTCGTGGGAAAAGGACGTGCACCAGGAGTGGGTAGACCAGTTGACAGACGATCATCCGACTATCATTGAAGCTATTGAAAGCGCCATTCATGCGCACTCCGAGGGCATGGGCGCTTATATGTGCTTCATGGCCGTCAGATTGCTTGCCATGCGCCGGCTGTTAAAGCCGACGGGTTCGATTTACCTGCACTGCGATCCGACCGCCAGCCACTACCTGAAGGCGGTAATGGACGCCATTTTCGGGCAAAAGAATTTCAGAAACCAAATTGTCTGGAAACGAACCGGCGCGCACGGCAGCGCAAAACGCTGGGGGCCGATACATGACACGCTGTTGTTTTATACAAAATCAAGCAAATATGAATGGAATCGTGTGTATGAGGAATACGATCCGAAATACGTAGAAGAGTTTTATCGCTATGAAGATAAGCGTGGAAAATATCAGACTGTTACATTAGACGGCCCCGGAATCAGAAGCGGATCATCCGGTGAGCCGTGGCGCGGTGTAAACCCCACAGAGAAGGGAAGACATTGGGCAGTACCGTCAGATCGCGCGCTGCCAAGTGATTTCCAGCTTCCGGAAGGCTATGCCGATATGTCATGTCAAGAGCGACTGGATGTTATAGATGCCGCAGGGTTGATATATTGGCCCAAGCGGGGCAAGGCCCCTCGATATAAACGGTATTTATCCGACTCGCCTGGCAATCCCGTTCAGGACATCATAAACGATATTCGTCCCATAGGATCACAGGCGACAGAAAGATTGGGCTACCCCACACAAAAACCTCTGGCTCTCTACGAACGCATCATCCGCGCCAGTTCTAATGAAGGTGATATAGTTCTGGACCCGTTTGCCGGATGCGCAACTACCTGCGTGGCCGCCGAAAGGTTAAACAGACAATGGATCGGCATTGACATCTGGGACAAAGCATCCGAAGTCATCATTGAACGGCTGAATAAGGAGGGGCTGTTTGCTCCCAAGCGCACCAGGCGAACAAGGGAGAATTTGCAAACATTCCTGTTTGCAGAGGACTTTCAGTTCACGTCCGAGATTCCTGTTAGAACAGACGATGGTGAGACTGCGGCGCCCTTCCTGCGCGTGAAGGAAGTTATTCCTGAACCGAAAGAAAAAAAGATGAGCCGTCAGGAAATGGTGAAATTTCTATTGAAACAACACGGGATGCGTTGCCAGGGCTGCGACAGGATATTTGACGATCCACTCTATCTGGAATTAGACCACAATACGCCGCGCAAAGATGGTGGCTGGAATCACATATCAAACCGGATACTTCTCTGTAGTCCGTGCAATCGAATAAAAGCCCACAGGTTCACGCTTTCCGGTCTGCGGGAGGAAAGCAGGAAGCGGGGCCGCATGAGAGGTCAACCATGAAACACACTGGGGAAAGCAACGATACGACTGCCTTTGTCGCCGCCCTGCCGAAAGCGGAGTTACACCTGCATATTGAGGGTACATTGGAACCCGAGTTGATGTTTGCCATCGCTGAGCGCAATAATATCCGCCTGCCTTATTCCTCGGTGGAGGAAGTGCGGGCGGCTTACCGGTTTTCCAGTCTGCAGGACTTTCTCGACATCTATTATTCCGGCGCCTCTGCGTTGCTCGTAAAACAGGATTTCTACGACCTGACCTGGGCGTACCTGCAACGGGCTTTTGCGCAGAACGTGCGTCACGTCGAGATCTTCTTCGACCCGCAGACCCACACCGGACGCGGGGTTGCGTTTGCCACCGTTATCGACGGCATCAGCCGGGCACTCGATGATGCAGAGGCAAGGCTGGGCATCAGTTCGCGCCTGATCCTGTGTTTCCTGCGCCACCTGGACGAGGCAGACGCCCTGGAAACCCTGGACGCGGCCATGGCGTACCGGGACCGTATCGCCGGAGTAGGGCTCGATTCGTCCGAGCGCGGTAACCCGCCGGGCAAATTCCGGGAAGTATTCCGGCGCGCCCGGGACGCGGGTTTTGCAGCAGTGGCGCATGCCGGCGAAGAAGGTCCTGCCGAATATGTCAGGGAAGCCCTGGACGCGCTCGAGGTAGTTCGTATCGATCACGGCAACCGCGCGCTGGAAGATACCGGACTGGTTGCCGAACTGGCGCAGAGGAGGATTCCGTTGACGGTCTGCCCGCTCAGCAATGTGAAGCTCTGTGTGGTGGATGACATCACCTGCCATCCGTTGAAGCGAATGCTGGACCTGGGCCTGTTCGTCACCGTCAACTCCGACGACCCTGCCTATTTCGGCGGCTACGTCAATGAAAACTATATCGCGGTAGCCGAAGCTCTGGATCTCAGCCGCGAAGACCTGGCTCAACTGGCCCGTAATTCCTTCGAAGCGTCCTGGCTCAATGCAGAAGCCAAATCAGCGCTGGTCGCGGAAGTGAATGCTGTTGCAGAGGCTTGAGATGGGTAAGGTCAGAAGTGCAGGGGTCAGAGTAAAATTTCTGAAAGAATTTTTACTCTGACCCCATCTATCCCGAAATGGTGGGGTCAGAGTAAAATTTCTGACGAAATTCTTACTCTGACCCCGAGAGTCATGAGTTTTGCCAGGGTTCTGCTAGAATTATCTGAATAATATGGGTTTTCTCACCACACATGTTCTGGATACGGCGCACGGCGTGCCGGCAGCGGGTATGGCCATCGAGTTGTTTTCGATTGATGACGACAATCGTACCCTGGTTAAATCCACCATCACAAACCCCGACGGCCGTTGCGATAGTCCTCTGTTGGAAGGCGATGATTTCAGGGCCGGCGTCTGGGAACTGGTGTTTCACACAGCCGGGTATTTTACGGAGCGGGGAGTTGAGTTGCCGGATCCCCCCTTTCTTGACCGGGTGACATTGCGTTTCGGCATTGCCGGAGCCGTTGAGCACTATCATGTACCCCTGCTGGTCTCGCCCTGGAGCTACAGCACTTATCGCGGCAGTTGATGCCATGCCCGGTACAAACAATAACGGCGAGAACAACGGAACAATACGCTTCCTGCTGGATGATCGTGTACATGAAGTCGCAAACGTCGCGCCGGCTACCACCGTATTGAATTACCTGAGGGAAGACCTGCAACGCACAGGTTCCAAGGAAGGCTGTGCCGAGGGAGATTGCGGCGCCTGTACCGTGGTCGTTGCCGACCTGGACGGGCAACGGGTGCGGTTCCGCTCTGTCAATTCCTGTATCCAGTTCCTGCCGACCCTGAACGGCAAGGCCTTGTATACCGTGGAGAGTCTGAAGAAACTCGGCAAAAACGGACTGCATCCCGTGCAACAGGCCCTGGTGGACTGTCACGGTTCCCAGTGCGGCTTTTGTACTCCGGGGTTTGTCATGTCCCTGTTTGCACTGTACCGGAGCAACGCCGGGCCGAGCCGGGCGGAGATTGATGATGCGCTGTCAGGGAACCTCTGCCGATGTACCGGTTACCGGCCCATCATCAGCGCCGCGGGCAGGATGTACGACTATGGACAGGACCTGCTCGATGAACGTGAACTGGAACGGCGCCTCGAGGAAATCCGCCCCGATGTTTCCCTTGAGTTGCCCGACCGGGACGCCTCCCATTCGGGAACTGCGGGGAACCTCGCCAGTGGAGTTCAGAGCAGGTTTCTTGCCCCGGAAACACTGTCCGAACTGGCGGAGCTGTTGATGCGGCACCCTGATGCCACCATCCTGGCCGGCGGCACCGACGTGGGCCTGTGGGTTACCAAGGAATACCGGGAGCTTCCCGCCATCATCTACCTCGGCCGGATCGGCGAACTGGACTACATCGATGAGACCGAAGAGCGCCTGGAGGTCGGCGCGGCAACAAGTCTTACCGATGCGTTTACGGCCCTGGAAAAGCACTATCCCGAACTGTATGAAATCATGCGCCGGTTTGCCTCGCCACCCATCCGCAATGCCGCAACCCTGTGCGGCAATATCGCCAACGGCTCACCCATCGGTGATACCATGCCGGCGCTGATCAGCCTGGGCGCTGACCTGGTGCTGCGGCGCGGCGGCAGCACGCGCCGGTTACCCCTGGACGAATTTTACCTGGACTATCGCAAAACAGCCCTGCAGCCGTCGGAGTTCGTACAGGCCGTGCGGATTCCATTGCCGCAGGGAACCGGCAGGCATTTCCGCTCCTACAAGATCGCCAAACGCTACGACCAGGACATCTCATCGGTTTGCGGCGCTTACTGGGTGCAGATAGAGGCGGATGCGGTTGCCGATGCGCGCATCTGCTATGGCGGCATGGCCGCGGTCCCGCAAAGGGCAAGCCTTTGCGAAGCCGCATTGCGCGGCCGCCCCTGGAATGAAACAACGGTCGAAACGGCGGTCGAGGCCCTGTCCGGGGATTATCAACCGCTGACCGACATGCGCGCCTCGGCTGCATACCGCCTGCGCGTGGCAGGCAACTTGCTGAAACGGTTCTACCTGGAAACGACAGGTGCTGAAGCAGCGAATATTTGGGAATATCCGGGGTCAGAGTAAAAACCCATGATGATGTATATAGAAAGGTGGGGTCGGAGTAAGAAATTCGCCAGAATTTTTACTCTGACCCCATATATCGCAACAGGAGTTAAAGCCGGGATATGGGCACAGTGACGGAAACAAGGGAACTCCCTGGCGCCGGCGCGGCGCTGACCCATGAAAGCGCCTACCTGCATGTGAGCGGCGAAGCCGAATATGTGGACGATCAGCCGGAGCCCAGGGGGATGCTGTTCGCCGCCATAGGCTGCAGTGAAAAAGCCCATGCCCGCATCAGGCATATCGATTTCTCGGATGTCCGGTCCTCGCCCGGGGTAGTGGAGATCATCACTGCAGGGGATATTCCCGGTGACAATAATCACGGACCCGTACTGGCGGATGATCCTGTCTTTGCCGACGATCTTGTCGAATACGTGGGGCAGTCCGTCTTTGCCGTACTGGCCGATACGGTGAACAACGCCCGCCGGGCCGCGCGCCGGGCCAGGATTGACTATGAGGAACTTCCGGCCATCCTGGATATAGACAGCGCCATGGCGCAGCAGTCCTTCGTGATCCCGTCGCAGACCATCGAGCGCGGCCGGACGGAGCAGGCAATTGCCGGCTCGGCTCACCAGTTACAGGGCCGTTTGCGGACAGGCGGCCAGGACCACTTCTACCTGGAAGGGCAGATCGCCGTTGCGCTCCCCCGGGAGGACGGCGCCATGCTGGTCCACGCCTCCACCCAGCACCCGACCGAGGTACAGCATCTCGTGGCGCACGCCCTGGGTAAATCCTCCAAGGACGTGGTGGTTGAATGCCGGCGCATGGGCGGTGGTTTCGGGGGGAAGGAAACCACTCCGGCCCTGTTCGCGGTGATTGCCGCAGTGGCCGCGTACAAGACCGGCAGGCCGGTAAAAGTGCGGGTCGACCGGGACGACGATATGACCATCACGGGCAAGCGCCATGGTTTTCGTATCGATTACAGGGTCGGATTTGATGCGCGCGGAATGATCGAAGGTATCGACCTGGAGCTGGCCTCCGATTGCGGGCGTTCGGCCGACCTGTCCGGTCCCATTAACGTGCGCGCCATGTTCCACAGTGACAACTGCTATTTCCTGGAACACGTGCGCATAACTTCCCACCGCTGCAAGACCCACAAGGCGTCCAACGTGGCCTTCCGGGGTTTCGGCGGACCCCAGGGGATGATGGGGATCGAGAACGTCATCGATGAAATTGCCCGTTTTCTGGATAAAGACCCGCTGGACGTGCGCAAAATCAACTTCTACGGGAAGAATGACAGGAACGTGACGCCGTATTGCATGACCGTGGAGGACAACATCATCCATGAACTGGTGGATGAGCTGGAAGCAAAATCCGATTACCGGGCGAGGCGCAGGAAGGTGCAGGCGTTCAATGACGGCGGCGGTATCCTCAGGCGAGGAATTGCCCTGACTCCGGTGAAGTTCGGGATTTCGTTTACCGCGACGTTCTACAACCAGGCCGGGGCCCTGCTGCACGTGTACCGCGACGGCAGTATCATGTTGAACCACGGCGGTACCGAGATGGGGCAGGGACTGTACACAAAAGTCGCACAGGTGATTGCCGAGGAATTCCAGGTCGGCCGGGACAGGATTAAATGCACCGCGGCCAATACCGGGAAGGTGCCGAACACCTCGGCAACCGCCGCCTCTTCAGGCAGTGATCTCAACGGTATGGCGGCCAGGGCGGCTGCCCGGGAAATCAAGCAGCGACTGGCCATATTTGCCGCGCAACACTACGGTGTGCCGGAAGACCAGGTGCGTTTTACCCCGGCAGGCGTACAGGTGGGAGAAGATCTTATTGATTTTGCCGAGTTGACCGACCGGGCTTACCTGGCGCGTATTTCCCTGTCCGCTACCGGTTTTTATCGCACTCCGAAGATAAACTATGACGCGAACACATTGACCGGCCGTCCGTTTTTCTATTTTGCCTACGGCGCGGCGGTATCGGAGGTGCTGCTGGATACCATGACCGGCGAGCATAAAATACTGCGGGTGGATATCCTGCACGACGCCGGAGAGTCGCTGAACCCGGCCATCGATATGGGGCAGGTGGAGGGCGGGTTCCTGCAAGGGGCAGGCTGGCTGACCAGTGAGGAGTTGTGGTGGGACCCTGCCGGCCGGCTCATGACCCATGCCCCGTCCACCTACAAAATTCCTACCGGCACTGACTGGCCGCAGGAATACAACGTCGAACTGGTGGACTGGGGCAGGAACCGGGAAGAGACGATCTACCGTTCCAAGGCGGTTGGCGAACCGCCCCTGATGCTGGCTATATCGGTATTTCACGCATTGAAAGATGCCGTTGCCTCTGTGCGCGGCGCGGGCTTCAGGCCGGTGTTACACGCGCCCGCCACTCCGGAGCAGGTATTGGACAGTATAGAAGACCTGTTGCAGCAAAAGTCAAAAGCCGCCAATGGCAAGCGCCGGGCGGCTGCATGAACCGTTGTTTTTCCACGCTGCGGGATATTGTTGCCGATGGGCAGCCTTGCGTGTTGGTGACAGTCGCTCATATTGCCGGGTCCGCCCCGCGGGAACCCGGCGCCCGGATGATCGTGACCCCGACGCAGGTAATGGGCACCATCGGCGGCGGCAATCTTGAATTTGAAGCCATGCGTATCGCCCGGGAACGTCTGGCTGACGTATCGGATACGGGCGTGCAACGCCATATCGAGTTATTCCCCCTGGGCCCCATGCTGCAGCAGTGCTGCGGCGGCGCCGTGTTCCTGCACTTCGAGGTATTGGCAGACGCCGGGGCTGACTGGATAGCCACAGCGGCCAGGATAGAACAAAACAACACTAGAACAGTGCTGGTCAGCCGAACTTCGTCCTCGTCATTCACGAGCAGGATTGAACAAAACAACACCCGTGCGCTGCTGGCGAGCCAAACTTCCTACCCGTCATTCCCGCGCAGGCGGGAATCCAGTGAAATACCTCCCGCTGAAAGCGGACATTATCCCGGTAAAATGATCTTCACCAAAACTGGCGCCACCGGCAGCCTGGGCGATAAACGCCTCGATGAGCTTGCCGCGCGCAAGACGGATGAACTCCTGTCCGCTGGCGGAGTACCGGGATCCTTGCTGCATCCCCTGGTCGAAACGCAATCGACCTTGCCGGACACGTCGGACGCGCTTTTTTTTGAAATGATATCGCCCTGTAAATACCGGGTCGCGCTGTTCGGCGCCGGACACGTCGGCGGCGCCCTGGTGAACATCCTGGCCGGCATATCAGACTGCCGCGTTACCTGGGTTGACAGCCGCGCCGGGCAGTTCCCGCCGGAATTGCCGCCCAACGTGGAGGCCCGGCTCAGCGATAACCCGGTCGCGGAGGTGGAGAATCTTCCGCAACAGGCGTATTGCCTGGTCATGACCCACGACCACCAGCTTGATCAGGATTTATGTGAAGCCCTGTTGCGCCGTAACGACTTTGCTTTCCTCGGGTTGATCGGTTCGGCAACCAAACAGCGCCGCTTTTCGCAAAGACTGAGGGAGAAGGGCATAAGCGAACAACAACTGGAGCGGCTGACCTGCCCCATCGGCATTCCCGGCATTGAATCAAAGGAGCCCGGCGTCATCGCCGTTGCCGTTGCAGCCCAGTTGCTAAAAATACTATCCGCAGATGACGCAGATTAGCGCAGATTGTTTTTTGCCACAGAGGACACAGAGATCACAGAGGTTATATGAAAATCGCTCACAATCTCAAAATCTACCAGAACCACTCTGTGAACTCTGTGCTCTCTGTGGCTTTAATATCTTTTATCTGCGTCATCTGCGGATGAATCAATGATGGAAGCGTACATCCTGGAATGGCTGAACCTGCTGCTGCGCTGGGCGCACCTGATCGTGGGTATCGCCTGGATAGGTTCCTCTTTTTATTTCGTCTGGTTGGATTTAAACCTAAACGTCCCGCCCCGAGACCCTGAAGACGAGGGAGTTGCCGGCGACCTCTGGGCGGTGCACGGCGGTGGTTTTTATCATGCGCAGAAATACAAGGTCGCTCCCGCCGAGCTGCCCGAACCCCTGCACTGGTTCAAGTGGGAGGCCTACACCACCTGGCTGACCGGGTTTGCCCTGCTGGTACTGATCTATTACGTCAATGCCGATATCTACCTGGTCGATAAAGCTGTCGCCGACATAACGGGAGGCATGGCTGTCTGGATCAGTCTGGGTTTCATCCTGGCATCCTGGATTATCTACGACCTCTTGTGCCGGACCGGGTGGAGCAACATGTGGATTGGGCTGGTCGGATTCCTGTTCCTGGTTGCGGCGGTTTATTTCATTTCACACCTGTTCAGCGGACGCGGCGCTTATATCCAGATCGGTTCCATGCTGGGCACCATCATGGTTGCCAATGTATTGATGGTCATCATCCCGGGCCAGCGTGAACTGGTGCAGGCAAAGCAGCGCGGCGAAGAACCGGACCCGTTGCCGGGCGCCAGGGCCAATCAGCGTTCGGTGCATAACAATTATCTCACGCTTCCCGTGCTGTTCGTCATGCTCAGTCCCCACTATCCCATGACCTATGGGCATGAATACAGCTGGCTGCTGCTCGTCGCGATATTCATTGCAGGGGCGCTGATCCGGCATTTCTTCAACCTGCGCAACCAGGGGAGAGCGGCGCCCCTCCTGATTGTTATCGCCCTGCTTGTGCTCATTCTTGCAGCATTTATCGCCGCCCCGAAATCCAGGGCCGTCCCTGACCGGGAAGCGGCAATATCCCCTCCGCAACCCGCCGAACCTGTTTCTTTCTCACAATTGCAACACGTGATCGTTCAGCGCTGCAATATTTGTCATTCCGCCGAACCCAACCATCCCACCGCGCCGGTAGCGCCTAACGGCGTGATGTTCGACACCCCGGACCAGATCAGGCAATGGGCGCAACGCATACATGACAGGACCGTCAGCAACAGGACCATGCCCCTGGCAAACCTGACGCAGATGACCGATGAAGAACGACTGCTTGTTGAGCGATGGTATATAGCAGGCGCAGAAATAGATTGATCAGCGCTCGTAGGACTCCCGGCAGGGAAATTCGAAACTCCGGGGTCAGAGTAAGAAATTCGTCAGAATTTTTACTCTGACCCCATCTATCAGATCGAAGTTGGCGGGAATTGCCGGCAGAAAGCCCGCAGGATGCGCGCCGTTGATATTGTAGGGTAAAATGTCCTCTTTACATAAGGTAAGTTGCAATGTCGTGGGACAGCAATAGCATTTTACGGCAACTTGAACTCGGTGAAGATAGCCGCGTAGAGTTTAAGGAAGCCCATTTCACCGAAAACCGCGTACAGGCGCCTCATCGCAATGCTATTGCCGATGAGTTAGCCGCATTTGGCAACACAATCGGCGGCACGTTGATTTTCAATGTGTCCGACTCCGGTGAGGTGCGTTCGATGAACCGGCAACAGGTGGATGCATTGGAAGCCTTTGTTACCGAGATTTGTGCAGACAGCATCCGGCCTCCACTGACATTTATTACCCAACGGTTACAATTGCCTGATGGATCAATTGTGTTGCTCATAGAAGTTGAACAGAGCGCGTTGGTTCACAAGAGTCCGGGGGGATATTTTTCCAGGCAAGGCAGTTCCAAACGTGAGTTGTCATCCGAGTCGCTGCAACGTCTGTTCCAACAGAGGGGACGTTCCGGCTTGCTTGGTCCTGACGAAGCAATCGTTTCTGAAACCGGGCAGAAAACATTTAATGAGAGTCTGGTTGACCGCTTTTTGAGTTCGCGAGCCATTGAGACAGATATAGTACAACTCACAAAGCTGGGTTTAATGCGGGAAGATGATAACGGCATCCTGCGCGCTACGGTTTCCGGTATTTTACTTTGTTGTGAGCGCCCGGAAAAATACATACGAGGCGCTGTAATCGAAGCTGTTTGTTATCGCGGCACAGTTCTGGGCAGAGCAAGCCAGCATGACGCGGCGACTATCACCGGCCCGATAGACCGGCAGATACGTAATGCTGTAAATTTTGTCAGGCTTAATTCGCGGGTTGCGGCGCGCAAAGATCCCGGACGTATAGAGACACCTCAATTCAGTCCCCGGGCGGTGTTTGAGGCGATAGTTAATGCAGTGGTGCATCGTGATTACTCGATTCATAATGAAAAGATACGCATTTTCATCTTCGATGATCGGCTCGAGATATACTCGCCAGGCGCCTTGCCCAATACGCTACCTATAGAAGCCATGCGAAACCGGCAAGCCACTCGCAACGAAACCCTTGCATCAAGCCTGCGTATGCTTGCAGTAGGGGATATGGTCGGCGCCGGCGACAGGCAATATTTCCTTGAGCAACGCGGTGAAGGCGTCCCGATCATTTTCGAACAGACCCGGGAATTGACCGGGCGTGACCCGGAATACAGGCTGAACGGTATTGCGGAACTATGTTTGACTATGCCCTCTGCTAGTCCACCGGCAGAGGGAGTTAAAGGAGAAGTATCGGTAACCAGTTCGGGAAAACCTCTCGCGGGAGCAAAAGTCGCAACGCTCTATCCCAACAAGACCTGGATGGAGGGAGAAACCGATACGTTCGGACGGGTTTCCTTTGGATTTCATTCACAGCTACCCATCACCGTCTTCTGTGCAGCGGCAGGGCATAGCGCCGGTGTTGTGCGTGATTGGAATCCACCTGACCCACTCACCGTAGAACTCAGACCACTGCCGCAGGGTGGTTCCGAGATATTCCTGGAGCGAACCGGTCATTTGCCCAAATTAACCGGCAGGCTTAACCCAATTCTCGACAGCCTCGACCGCATGTATCTCTACGCTACCAACATCGCGATAAATGAAGGAGAACAACAACCGGTGCACTTCAAACTGAAACAGCCCTTACGTCTTACCGACATAAACGGAGTTGAGTGGACGGTGCGGTTTATTGAGTTTATTGGAAAGTCGGCGCTGTTGGAATATCAGCCACCGGATTTGGGATGAGATGTCGAGCAGGGGATGAAATTCAGGCTGGTTCATACTGCGATATTGAGTTCCTCGTACCTCTCACCAGCAGCATGCAGTGCATCCATACGGTTGAGTTCAAGCGCTTCCCTCAAGGTTATGCTTAATGTCTCCAGCAGTTCCTCACGGGTCGATTCCTGGCAGTTGACGCCCGGCACTTCTTCAATCCAGCCGATCCAACAGTTGTCCTGTTGTTTAATGATTGCAGTGTAGTTCATATTCATCTGCTCATTGTCCCAGACGTTCACCAAAATCTACAGTCAGCATGACATTTATCCGTGATTTAGTTTCGTACGACACCGATCGGAGATTATCACAGTAATACAAGATGGTAAATAAACCGATCAATAAAGTCGTACTTGCCTATTCCGGCGGGCTGGATACCTCCGTCATCCTGAGATAGCTACAGGACACCTACCAGGGCAAAGTGGTTACCTTCACGGCAGACATCGGTCAGGAAAAGGGACGCGAGTCCGGGGCAGTAAGTGTGTTATCAGCGCTCGTAGGACTCCCGGCGGGAGGATTCGGACAGGGGGATCAGGTATTTTTCCGGGTTGTTGAGAATTTTCACGCGAGCTTCCTGCAATGTGGTTTCCCCGGCATAGCTGACGGATGAACGCAGGTGGCCGCGGATGCGGTGCAGGATGTCCTTGACGCTGCCTTTGTAGGGCACCTGGATCTCCTGGCCTTCGGGCGGGGTGTCGAGGGCGCTGTCCGCGGCTTCATTGTCCTCCGGGTCATAATGAGATTCCAATACCGCTTCCGGTGAGGTCATGCCGCGGTAGATCTTCTTCTTGGTGTGGGTGACCGGATCTTCGATGACCCTGCCGGGCGCCTCGTCGGTACCGGACAGTGTGCTGCCCAGCATGACCGTCGTTGCGCCGCATACCAGGGCGAGGAAGATGTCCTTGTCTGTGCGGATGCCGCCGTCGGCCATGATGGGAATGGAATCGCCCAACGCGTCCCAGGTTTCGCGTATTGCCTGCAGTTGCGGTACGCCGGCCGCGGTTTCCAGGCGCGTACGGCAGCCGCGCCCGGGACCCACACCGACCTTGACCGCGTCCGCGCCGATGTCGCGCATGAACAGGGCGCCTTCCGCGGTGGCCACGTTGCCGCACACCAGGGGCACGTCGCCGAAGCGGGCGCGGAATTTCGCCACGGCATCCTCCATCACGGTCGAATGGCCGTGGGCGATATCGATGAACAGGCAGTCCGCGCCGGCTTCCAGCAGGGCCGCGGAGCGCTCCAGGTAATCGCCCCGCGCGCCGATGGCGGCGGCCACCAGCAGGCGGCCCGTGTCATCCTTGCTGGAGTAGGGGCGTTCGCGCAGGGAAAAGATGTCCTTGCGCGTGATCAATCCGTGTATGCGCCGCCCGGCGTCGACCAGCGGCAGGCGTTCGATGCGATGTTCGAACAGGATTTTGGACGCCTGCTCGATGGAGATGTCGGGATTATCGACGACAAGCCGGTCGACAGGCGTCATAAAACGTTCCACCGGCTGGTCGTCATGGTCGCTGTCCCAGGGCATGTCCCGTTGCGAGAGCAGGCCGGCCAGTACGTTGCTGCCGGGTTCCGTCTCAATAAGAATACCGGTGATCGAATGGTTCCTGGCAAAATTTCTGGCCTGTTGAATGGTGGCGCCCAACGGCAGGCACAGGGGTTGCTTGATGACTGCGCTCTGGCTGCGCTTGATCTGTGCCACCTTGCGCGCCTGTCTTTCAATAGTCATGGCGCGGTGGATGACGCCTATGCCGCCTTCCATTGCCATGGCCCCGGCCATGTCCGCGCCGGTCACACTGTCCATGTTGGATGAGACGATAGGCAGTTCCAGGGAAATGTTGCCTGTCAGGTCACTGGTGAGGCTGATTTCCCTGCGCGAGCCCGTCACCCCCTTTTGCGGGCGAAACAGGAAGTCGTCGAAGGTCTTTCCGACCCAGGTGACAGTGTCTGCTGTTGTCATGAGGTATTCAGGAAACTGGAAGGCGCTGAGCGACGGGCAGCTTGGTGCGGGTTGAAAACAGCAAGCAGTTCACCAACTTCTTTCCGGTTATTCCCGTCTCTGCTGATGTTTCTCCTCACCTTGAACTGAGAAATCCGGGCGCCCCGGGTTTTATATAAATCCTGTATCTCTTCGGTATCGTGGTTTGAGATGACAACCTGTATACGGTTGCCTGCCAGTTCGCAGGCGATGTCCGCCAGCCGCACATGGTCATCCCAGGTGAAACCTCCCGTGTGGTAATCGGTAAAATGCGCGGTATCCGACAAGGGGACATACGGCGGGTCGCAGTACACCGCATCGCCCGGTAGCGAGTCCTCCATGGTCACGTCGAATGGTTCCTGCTGCAGGGTGACTCTGCCGGCGCGCCGGACAAACGCCAGCATTTCCTTTTCCGGGAAGTAGGGTCTGTCATAGCGGCCGAACGGTGTGTTGAACCCGCCCTTGGCGTTGTAGCGGCATAATCCGTTGTAACCATGCCTGTTCAGGTACAGGAACAGCGCCGATTTCCTTCGGGCATTACGGGTCTTATTAAATTCTTTACGGTAGGCATAATAGTACTCACGGGTATTGGTCCTGTCGTTGAAGAACCTGCTGCAATAGCTGATGAAAGTGCTTCCTTCTTCAAGCAGCCGGCTGTACAGGCCAATCAGGTCCGGGTTGGCGTCCGCAAGCAGGTATGCATCGTAGCCGGCATTGAGAAATACCGCGCCCGACCCGACAAACGGTTCTATCAGCCGGTTCGCCGGCCGCAGGACTCTGCGTATCCTCCCCAGGAGCCGGAATTTCCCGCCGGGCCACTTCAAAAACGGGCGTATATCAGGTTGTCTAGCCCGCATATCTCACCAATTGAGGCGAAGATCGCGCCGGATTTTTTGTGTTAGCGGGCGCTCACGACCGAAAGCAGAGTGGTTCTTCTGGTTGAGGGAGTATGTGCCCGCTAACGCAAAAAAGACAAGCGAGGGCGCATCAAGCGTGGTGTGTAATGGCACCATGGCAGGCAGAATACCATAACTCATTGACAGCAAACATCTATCGTATGGCAACAAGCGAATTGGTGAGGTATGCGGGCTGGCTATATGCCTTCTTCCGGTGTGCGCGCAGTGATGCTCAACGCGTGGATTTCCTGCGGCATCATATCGCTGACCGCCTGGTATACCATCCGGTGCCGTTCCAAGGTGGAACGGTCCTGGAACCGGGAACTGGCGATACGCACGGTAAAGTGGCCGGCTCCGCCCGCGGCGCCGGCATGCCCGGCATGCAGGTGGGAGTCATCGGTGATATCCAGGCGTTCCGGCGCCAGTGCCTGCTGCAGTTTCGACCTGATGGTTGTCACCCTGTCCATTTCATTCCTTGCCGGTCTGCGGCTGCTCAATTGCGTAGCGGGACAGGAACATGACCAGGCCGACCAGGTAAACGATATTCAACAACAGGAAACCGAACAGTTTGAACACGGCCCAGGTTTCGGTGCTGAAATTCCAGGCGACCAGTAAATTGATTGCGCCGCAAAGCAGGAAGAAGGCAACAAACGATAAATTGGCCTGGCGCCAGACAGCCTGCGGCGCATTGAACAACTGTCCCATCAGCCGCTCGGAAAGATTGCGGCTGCCGATGAAATCGCTTGCCAGGAACGCAAGAGAGAATATCCAGAACACGATGGTGGGTTTCCACTTGATGAATCTCGCGTCCTTGAGCATCAGGGTGGCGCTGCCCAGAACAAGTACTACCAGGAAAATGACGACATATTGTTTTTCTATCTTCCTGGTAATCAACCAGCCCAGAAAAATCTGCAAAAACGATGTTGCAATCAGGACTTTAGTCGCCAGGTAGATGCCTTCCTGCCTGTTTTCGGGAATGAAAAGGGCAACCAGGAAGGCCAGTCCGGGTAAAAAATCCAGGAAAAATTTCATATTATCGTATCAGAAGTAATATCATAGCTGGTACCCCTTCCAGTGAATATTGACATGTTCAGCGGGTCGGGAAGCGGTTGAGCGCAAGGCGCGCTGCGCAGGTAATGGCGCGCCCTTGCCAAGCGGCGTAACGCCGCGGGCGACCGCTTCCCGGCCCGCCCGCAGGGAGCCACACAGCAACGCCAATACGGCGTTGCAGCCCTTGGCAAGGACTCGCCATTCCCGGCGGGCTGCGCCTTGTCTTGGAGTTGCTGTGTGGCTCTGAACATGTCAATATTCACTGGAAGGGGTACCAGTATGGCACAGTATTTTAAAATCCATCCGGACAATCCACAAGTGCGTTTGTTGAACCAGGCTGCGCTGATCCTGCAGCAGGGCGGGGTGATAGCATATCCCACCGACTCGTGTTATGCCCTGGGCTGCCTGCCGGATAAAAAAAGTGCGTTCGCAAGAATACTGTCCATACGCCGGTTGAACCAGAAACACAATTTTACACTATTGTGCTCATCGATGACTGTCGTGGGTTCCCTGGCAAGGACTGACAATACCACGTTCCGGTTGATGAAGCGCCTTACCCCCGGGCCGTACACGTTTTTGTTACGGGCGTCGCACCATGTGCCCCGTTATATACAACACCCGAAAAAAAAGACGATAGGATTAAGGATCCCGGCGCATGATACGTTGCTGGCATTGCTTGAAATGGTCAAGGAACCGCTGTTGAGTACCAGCCTGATACTGCCGCAAAGTGCCGCGCCCGAGACCGGCCCGGAAGAAATCAGCAGCAAGCTGGGCGGGGCGGTGGACCTGGTGATAGACGCCGGTCCCTGTGGAACGGAGTTGACGACGGTCATCGACCTGACTTCGGACGCCGTAGAAGTGGTCCGGCAGGGCCTTGGCGGTTTACAGGATGTCCCGGATTGAACCACAGGGCACCAGTCAGGCCAGGTGACTAACAGGCTTTGTTTTCTCAAAAATAATAATCTGCGATAATCTGCGTCATCCGCGGATAAATAACATAACAAGGGGATAATATTGGCGATTTCAGCGAACCAGCGGGTGATGTCCGGTATGCGGCCGACCGGCGCCCTGCACCTGGGCCACTACCACGGCGTATTGAAAAACTGGGTCAGGCTGCAGAACGAATACGAATGCTTTTTCAGCGTGGTTGACTGGCATGCCCTGACCACGGAGTATGAGACACCTGACATGGTCGAGAAAAACGTCTGGGAAATGATCATCGACTGGCTGGCGGTGGGCATCAACCCCGGCGCGGCGAAACTGTATATACAATCACGCATCCCCGAGCACGCGGAACTGCACCTGTTGTTGTCCATGATTACCCCGCAAAGCTGGCTGGAGCGGGTACCTTCCTACAAGGAACAACAGGAACGGCTGCGTGACAGGGACTTGACCACCTACGGTTTCCTGGGTTATCCGCTGTTGCAGACTGCCGATATCATCATATTCAAGGCAAGCTTCGTGCCGGTGGGCGAGGACCAGGTTGCCCACGTGGAAATGGCGCGCGAGGTGGCCAGGCGTTTCAATTACCTGTACGGGCGCGACGCCGGGTTTGAAAAGAAGGCGGAGAAAGCTGCCAGGAAAATGGGTAAAAGGAACAATAAGCTGTATTTCGACCTGTTGAAGAAGTACCAGGAACAGGGCAACGTACAGGCATTGGAAAAAGCCAGGGCGCTGGTGGATACACAGCAGAATATCAGCATCAGCGACCGCGAACGCCTGGTAGGATACCTTGAAGGCGGCGGCAAGATGATCTTCCCGGAACCCCGGGCGCTGCTGACCGAATCGCCGAAAATGCCCGGCACCGACGGGCAGAAAATGTCCAAGTCCTACAACAACACCATTTCGCTGCGGGAAAAACCCGGCAGTGTTGAGGACAAGCTCAGGACCATGCCTACCGACCCGGCCCGGATCAGGCGCAACGACCCGGGCGACCCGGAAAAATGCCCCGTATGGGACCTGCACAAGGTCTATTCGGGCGAGGATGTCAGGAACTGGGCACAGGAAGGCTGCCGCAGCGCCGGCATAGGATGCCTGGATTGTAAAAAACCACTGATAGACGCCGTTCTCAAGGAGCAGGCGGAGATCAGGGAGCGGGCTGACGAATATATCAATGATCCGGAAACAGTGCGTGCGATCATCAACGAAGGTTGTGAGACGGCACGGGATATTGCCCGGGAAACCCTGAACGAGGTGCGCGAAGCCATGGGGCTGGATTATGGCTGAACTCCCGCAGGGCGGCGTGCTGCAGGAGGAAATGCCGTTTGCCATTGTGCAGGGCGTTCCCCTGAGCGAGGTCCCCAAGGACCTTTATATCCCGCCTGATGCGCTGGAGGTGTTCCTGGAGGCCTTTTCCGGCCCCCTCGACCTGCTGTTGTACCTCATCAAGCGCCAGAACCTGGACATCCTCAACATACCCATCGCCAGGGTCACCGAACAATACATGACTTACATTGAATTGATGGAGGTATTGCGGTTGGAGCTGGCCGGGGAGTACCTGGTCATGGCGGCCATGCTGGCGGAGATAAAATCCAGGATGCTGCTGCCGCGCCCGGAGCAGGACGAGGAAGAGGAAGACCCGCGTGCGGAACTGGTGCGGCGCTTGCAGGAATACGAAATATTCAAACAGGCGGCGCAGGACATCGATGACCTGCCGCGGCTTGGCCGCGACTGTTTTGCCGCGCTCATAGATTTCCCCGAAAAACATGTTCACTCAAGTCCGCCCGAAGTGTCGCTGGATACCATCCTGCAGTCATTCGGTGAGGTATTGCGGCGCGCCGAGGTATATTCCCATCACCACATCCAGCGCGAACCCCTGTCGGTCAGGGAACGCATGGTATCCATACTGGACCGGGTCAACGCCGACGAGTTTACCCGGTTCAGCGACCTGTTCGTCGTGGAAGAAGGCAGGGCAGGCGTCATCGTGGTGTTTCTGGCGTTGCTGGAACTTGCCAGGGAAACCCTTGTTGAAATCGTGCAGAATGAAACCAATGGTCCGATCTATATCAAGGCAGTCACATGAACCCTGTTGAACTCAAGAAAATTATCGAGGCTGCGCTGATGGCGCTTAACAGTCCACTGAGCGTCACGGACATGATGTCCATGTTCGGGGAAGACCCGGACAAGCCTGATCGCAGGGCTGTCAGGAAGGCGCTGGATGAGTTGCAGCAGGACTACGCCG
Organism: Gammaproteobacteria bacterium; assembly: GCA_028819495.1. GTDB lineage: Bacteria > Pseudomonadota > Gammaproteobacteria > Eutrophobiales > Eutrophobiaceae > JAAXHV01. The sequence continues at coordinate 44,402 of JAPPLI010000110.1, forward strand.
AGCGCGGCGTGGAACTGAAAGAGGTTGCCAGCGGATTCCGCTTCCAGGTCCGTCCGGAACTGTCCGGGTGGATTAACCGGCTGTTCCGGGAGAGGCCCCAGCGTTATTCCCAGGCGCTCCTGGAAACCCTGGCGATTATCGCCTACCGGCAACCGGTCACCCGGGGCGAGATCGAGGATATCCGCGGCGTGAGCCTGAGTACCGGTATTATCCGCACGCTGTTTGAACGTGAATGGATAAAAGTGGTGGGCCACCGGGACGTACCGGGGCACCCCGAATTGCTGGCGACCACCTACCAGTTCCTGGATTATTTCAACCTGAAGGAACTGGCCGAACTGCCGACCCTGGGCGATATCAGGGATATAGGCCAGATCGAGCCCGACCTGTTCGATAGCGCGGGGCAAGCTGCTGACGGAGATGCGTCTGAGGACGTCTTCGAGGACACTAACGTCATTCCATTTTCCAATCAGCCCAGTAGTGGCTGACCGTATTCAGAAAGTCCTGGCGTCCACCGGGCTGGGCTCGCGCCGTCATATCGACCGACTGATCAAGGCTGGCCGCGTGCGCGTCAACGGCAGGGTGGCGCAACCGGGAGACAAGCTCAACCCGCATGACCGGGTGAGTATCGACCGGCGCCCGGTCAAGCGGGACGCGATGCCGGCGAGCGCAACCGGGGCCAGGCCGAAGGTGCTGGCCTACTACAAGCCCCAGGGTGAAATCTGCACGTCGGCGGACCCGCAGGGGCGCAGGACGGTCTTTGCCGGGCTGCCGAAGTTGAAGCGGGGACGCTGGATCAGCATCGGCCGCCTGGATATCAATTCCAGCGGGCTGCTGCTGTTCACCGACGATGGGGTATTGGCGGAGCGCCTGATGCATCCGCGCAACCAGGTTGAGCGTGAGTATGCCGTGCGGGTATCGGGTCGCGCCACGGACGAACAGCTTCAGGCATTGAGAAAAGGCGTTGACCTGAAGGACGGAATGGCGCGCTTCAACGCAATCTCCCGCGGCGCCGGCCAGGGCAGGAACCGCTGGTACAAGGTGATCATCATGGAAGGCCGCAACCGGGAGGTGCGGCGCCTGTGGGAGTCCCAGGGCCTGGCCGTCAACCGTCTTATCCGCATACGCTACGGTTCCTGCAGCCTGCCGCGTATCAAGCGTCCCGGCCAGTTCTGGGAATTGGGCCGGGAAGAGACTGACGCCCTGTTGAACCTCTAACCCCTGGTGCCGGCGCCAACGAAACATCGGGGTCAGAGTAAGAATTTCGTCAGAAATTTTACTCTGACCCCATCTATCCGACCAAAGTCAGCGCGAACTGCGGCACGCGCACTTCCCCCTTTGACTTTTCGGTAATTTCCGTTAATCTTGGCATCCTTTTTTCATAAGGCTTGTGTAGATAGACCATCATGACCGACAGACAACCCCTGGTAGCCGGCAACTGGAAGATGAACGGCAGCCGCGCATCCGTCAGGTCGTTGCTGGACGGGTTATGCCGGGGTGTGCCGGAAAACGGTGTGGAAGTGCTGGTGTGCGCTCCGTTTATCCATATACCGCTGGCGGCGGAACTGCTTGCCGGCAGCGCCATCGGACTGGGCGCGCAGACGGTGTCGGAATACGGTAACGGCGCCTACACCGGTGAGATTTCTACGGATATGCTGAAAGATTACGGGTGCGGGTATGTTATCATCGGGCACTCGGAGCGGCGCCATATCCTGGGCGAGACCAACGAGACGGTGGCAAGGAAGTTCCGTCACGCCCGGGACAGCGGCTTGCAGGTAATACTGTGCCTGGGCGAGCGGCTGGAAGAAAGGGAGGCGGGCATGACCGAGCAGGTACTGTCGGAACAACTGGACGCGGTCATTGCCGCAGCAGGCATGGAATGTTTCAGCGGCGCGGTCATCGCCTATGAGCCGGTCTGGGCCATCGGCACGGGCCGTACGGCAACGCCGGAACAGGCCCAGGCGGCCCACAGCTTCATCAGGCTGCAGGTGGCCAGGCACGATGACCGGATTGCCGACGGGCTGCGCATCCTCTACGGTGGCAGCGTGAAAGCGGACAATGCCGCGGGACTGTTCGCCATGGCGGACGTGGACGGCGGACTGATCGGCGGCGCATCCTTGAAAGTTGATGATTTCCTGGCGATTTGCCAGTCAATAGGCTGAATTCAGCGAGGTAAACATGGAGACATTACAGGCTTTATTACTGGTAGTGCAGGTGATCTGCGCCATCGCATTGATCGGCTTCATCCTGATACAGCACGGGAAAGGCGCGGATGCCGGCGCGGCATTCGGCAGCGGCGCATCGGCCACCGTGTTCGGCGCTGCGGGATCCGGCAACTTCCTGACCAAAACGACCACGGCCCTTGCGTTCGTGTTCCTGCTCAACAGCCTGGTCCTGGCCTGGATGGCCAAGGAACGCAGCCTGGAGGCAAGGCAGTTGAATGTTGTTGAACCGTTGTTGATGGAGCAGCCGGCAGAGCAGGTTGATGCCGTTCCGGACGAGATCCCGGTAGACATGGTGGAATCGGATATCCCGATAATTCCCGAGTGAGCAGGGAGTAAGTTTACGCTGAAAATGCAGGTGTCAAGCCTGCACTGAATTTGAGTTGAATCTCCAATACGTGCCGATGTGGTGGAATTGGTAGACACGCTGTCTTGAGGGGGCAGTGCCCAAAAGGCGTGCCGGTTCGAATCCGGCCATCGGCACCATTTACATGACCCTGATCCATAACCAGAATGAACGTCGTTTACGCTACTTTCCCATCAAGAAGTATATTCAAGCCCTTCAATATTTTCCGGAAGGTGCTGGAATTAATATTTTGATAACCTTCATTCTCATAGCGCGCAATCTGTCTTGGGCTGATACCCACTTTGCGGCCAAACTCATCAATACTCATGTGGGCTGCTATCCTGTAGCGAATCGGCGCAACCATCAAATCATCTACTGAATGTATTTCCACATCTGAAGGTCTGCTGTTTCTGAGCGCATGATATTCGTCAATAGCTTCTTGAATTTCATCAATTAATTCCTGCGTCTGCGCTCGGCCTGCCTGTTCTATTTCATTGGGAACACCTTTCTTTACAGGAGATGAAAGGGATTCCGTGAGCATGACCAGTTGTTTTTTTGCAGCCTCGTACTGTTTATCGCTGGTAATCATTCTGAATCTCCTAACCTGATAACAATAATGCCTTTCGGTTCACCTTCCCGATTAACCTGGAAAAACTCAGGAAATGGAAGGCCGCTTTCCGCTTCGGCAATGTTTGAAAAAGAGGAACCGAATGCCGCTTCGACATCATCTACCGTGGCCGGATGTTCGCCCGGAGGCAACTCGCCATTCTCCTGTAATGCGGGAATATCCATTTACACAACCTGCTCAGCTATTCAAATGTCTATTATATCATGACTAATCAGTCATGTCTGAAAAAGCGTAGATGTTTGGGGTTCAGCAATTCAGGGGACAATAGTTAATTTTGAAAGACGTACCGGTTCCACTCTGGCCATCGGCACCATTTACAGGGCAAGCGTCCTGAAGGCTTTATTAAAGCAGTCGCCTATGCTGCAGGGGGGTGCTTGATTAAATAGCGTAATGCCTCATTGACTTTTTCCGAATTCGGAAACTTCTTGGCTACGTCTTCGTCCAGCCGGACGATATTGGTTCCCTCTCTATAGCGCCGCGCATACTTTCCTCTGACGCCATCCGAAAAGTCATACTCATCCAACATATCGGGGTCTTTTCTACTCGCCATGTTTTTCTTCATACCTCTTGCGTTCCCGTGCTGTTGCCTGCCGGGAGGATATCAGTCTTATAACGTCGCCCTGCTCAGTATGAACCACTACAAGGACACGCTGTCTTTCTGACTGTCCGATAGTAATCAGTCGCTCTTCATTACCAGGGTGCAGAGGGTCAGGAATAGTAACTGATAAATTATCCGCCAGAACAGTGCTTGCTTCCTCAAACGAGATGTCGTGCTTCCTGATGTTTGAAAGCGCTTTATTGTTGTCCCAGACGAACTTCAACGTGACTATTCCATGTACCTCATAACTCGACTGAATTATATAAGAGTCTAATTCTTAAGTACAAGTGCACATTGTGGCCCTTTCTGAGAGCAACGAGGTATTAACATGAATTTAACGGCAGTTATCGAACACTGCAAAGAAACAGGGCTATATGTAGGTAATGTGCCAAGTTTAACTAGCGCCCATTCTCAAGGAAAAACTCTGGATGAACTGAACAAAAACCTGCTGGAAGTCATTACCATATTGCCGGAAGACGGAAAAACCAAAAAATTTCATGAATACAGCCCCAAAATAATGTTGGAAAAAATGTTGGAAAAGACTACATGCGCAACATTATCCGTTAATAAAAACAACAAGTTACATCACGGTTTCGAATCCGGCCATCGCCACCATTTCGTGGTTTTAACGGTTTTTTATGGCTGAATATGGCTGGATTTATGGCCGAAAATCGTTTTTAGTAAAACATGGTCATTTAACGAAACACAGGAAAGGGAAAGGCACGTGATACACAATCTCAGCGGGCTTCGACTTAAGTACTTCATAGTGACCTGCCCCCATTTACATAGACCTGCTTCGAATATCCTCCATCATCATCGCCACGTCTGCCGCACGCCAGACCGTCAGGTCGCTACGCTTTTGCTGCTCAGCGCCGGCATAAACCAGGGCGCTGGTTTTAGGTTGACGAGATAATTTGCCGGTAAATGTATGCAGCCCTTTGAAATAGTCATCACTAATTGTGGCGCCGGATTTGATTTCCACAGGGGTGATATCGGACCCGTGTTCCACCAGTAAATCCACCTCGTTGCCTTTACCGTCTCGCCAGAAGTACAGGTTGCTGCGTTCACCCCGATGGTACCGGTACTTCAGGGCTTCCATGATGACAAGATTCTCAAACAGGTTCCCTCTGAGAGGGTGATACTTGACGTGCCGCTCGTCTTCGGCGCCAAGCAGCCAACTCGCCAGGCCCACATCATAGAAGTAGAGTTTCGGGGATTTGATTTGTCGTTTGGCAATATTGACATGCCAGGGCTGCAACAGGAAAACCATGTAACCGGCCTGCAGCAAGGTAAGCCAGCTTCTCGCCGTGGTATGGGAGACTCCCACATCGTTGCCGAGACTTTGGAGATTAAGCAGTTGACCGACACGGCCGGCGCAAAGACGTACAAATTTCTGGAATAACGAGAGGTCCTTGATGGAAATGAGTTGCCGTATATCCCGCTCTACGTAAGTTTCAATATAATCACCCAGTACCTGGGAAGGTTTGAGTCCGGCGTCGTAGATGCGAGGATAGAAACCTGTTAACAGCAATTCATCGATTTCCATGTTGATTTCCGCATCGGACAATTCTTCAATACTCAGGGGAAGTAATTTCAACAAGGCAGTGCGGCCGGCAAGGGATTGACCAATGTTGGTCATCACCTCAAATTGTTGACTGCCGGTCAGGATAAATTGTCCGGGCGCGCCACTGTCATCGATGACAGGTTGCAGGTACGACGGAAGTTCAGGCGTCCGCTGTATTTCGTCCAGGATTGCTCCGTCGGGATACGAGGCCAGGAAACCACGCGGGTCGGTGCGGACGAACTCGCGAACGTCGGGGCTCTCCAGGTTGATGTACGGTTTTTCGGGGAAGGCGGCGCGGCAAAGAGTCGTTTTACCACTCTGGCGCGGCCCGGTCAGCGTAACCACCGGGTATTGTGTGGCCCGCTCTCTCAACACCGCCTCTAACGTACGGGGAAGCATAATCGGGAGTGTAATTTGTTAAGGTGCAGAATGCAAGTATAACTTTCATATTGCACCTACGATACTCCCGTTTCTACTTTAATACTTGACGAGACCGTATATAACAGGATATGGTTACCCATATTAACCAATATGGGTCAACAGTATGAAAACAACAATCGATTTATCAGATGCTCTGGCGTTGGAGGCCAAAGCGCTTGCCGCGAAACGTGGCACTACTTTTCGAGCGGTCGTCGAGCAAGGTATCCGTTGTGCCCTGAAAGAGGCAGAACGAACTGAGTCGTTCAAGTTAACAGACAAGAGCGTGAGTGGTAACGGATTACAGGCTGAGTTCAGGGATAAGCCCTGGGCATTTATCCGGCATAGCGCCTACGAGGAACGCGGCAGTTGATTGCAGTTGATTCCAACATATTGGTTTATGCACACAGACGGGATTCCGAATGGCATCAGCGCGCTAATGAATTAGTAACAGGCCTTGCCGAAGAAACACCTGCCTGGGTAATACCGTGGCCGTGTGTTCATGAATTCCTGGCTATTACGACGCATCCCCGGATTTATGATCCTCCTTCTTCAATGCAACAGGCTCTTGAGCAGGTAGATGCATGGTTCGACTCACAGTCATTGGTGCTGATAGGGGAATCAGTCGATCATTGGAGACAACTGAATTCGTTGATTGCGGATGGCAGAGTTCGGGGTCCTGGGGTCCATGATGCGCGTATTGCGTCAATCTGCCTCTCCCACGGTGTCAGTGAGTTGCTGACATCAGACAGGGACTTCAGCCGTTTTCCATCCTTGAAGACTCGTAACCCCTTGTTTGACTGACAGGGGAAGAACCAATAGGTTCGACTCCTGCCATCGGCATTCAAATTTTTTGTCATTATCAGCTTACTTTGCTCAGGGGGAGGTCACCGACCAGTCATCAACTTTCAATCCGGGCACACGGGAAAACTCTCTTACATTGCCTGTGACCAGGGTGCAGTCCAGCGCAAGGGCTTGTGCCGCGATAAACATATCATTCGGGCCAATGGGGGTGCCCCGTTCTTCCAGATACACTCGAATCTTTGCGTAATGATGGTCGGCAGGCGCCTCGAACGGCAGGACTTGTATTGTAGAGAGGACCAGGTCAAGCTGCCGGGTCAACTGTTCGGAATCGCGCTCGCGGGCGCCGAAACGTAACTCGGACGCTACAATAATGCTGGTGCAGACGTTATCTTCGCCCTCAAGCGAAATTCTCCTTGTGATGACGCCATGCGGGCGACGTACCAAATCTGACAGTACGTTGGTGTCCAGAAGATAAGCCGGCTTCAAGATTACAATTCCACGTTATCGGGAGGCAGCAATGCTTCATCCATTTCCGGAAAGGTGGTCTCGATATCCTCCAGGGTAGCCAGCAAGGCGAGCAAACCGCCGGTCCTGACAGGCTCTACGATGAGTTTGTCGCCATCCTTGCGGATAATAGCCTTCCTGGCCGGCAACTCAAACTCCCGGGGTATCCGCAAGGCCTGGTTACGGCCGTTACGGAACAAACTCACATAACGTTCAGGCAACATTTTACTCCTCCTTCATTGTCATGGCATAGGCCATAGCATAGGCTATAGAGATATCCTTGTCAATCTGCACATCGCCATCTGCAAACGATTTTAGATCAACCCTTGTTATGTCCGGCAGATTACCGTACAATTAAAAAAAACAAAGGAGATACGACCATGCTGAATTTCGACGATCATGCGGCTGCAATTGATGAACCGAAAACGGCGCGCATGGAACAGCGCACCAAACCACACGTCAAGGCACAGATCCAGCAAGCGGCGTACCTGCTCGGCGTTGACGAGACCACGTTCGTTACCAGCGTGGCGCTGGAGCGCGCCCAGGCAACGATAGCCGACCATGAACGTACGGTCCTCACAGCCGAAGATCGTGAAGTAGTTCTGGCCGCTCTGGAAAATCCAGCCCCACCGACCGACGCACTGCGGGAGATTATGGCGATGCACGACGCCCGAGTGGTAAAGGGTGACTGAAGCCGGACTTGACCCGCGGAGGATTTCCATCACACCACTTGACCCGGAGAAACACGACCGAGCGTCTTTCTCTTGCGGGATCGTTCGACTCGACAACTTTCTCAAAGGTAGCGCCAGGAAACACCAGTCGGCGGACTTTACACGGGTCTGGGTTGCTACTGAAGACGACCGAGATGAAATTCTGGGTTATTACGCGCTGAACGCGCACTCGCTGGAAGGAGAGGGTCTCCCGTCCAGCCTGACCAAACACGCTCCCCGGTCCGGGAGTATCCCTGCAGCATACCTTTCGATGATCGCCGTAGATCGTCGCTACCAGGGGCGCGGCATCGGAAGTATCCTGCTCGGAAACGCATTGAAGCGTGCGGCAGCTGCAGCAGATCATATCGGCCTGAAAGCCGTAGTGCTCGATGTGATTGAAGACGGTGGCCCGGATATTACGGAAAAACGCCGTACTTTTTATGCTGCGGTGGGGTTTTTGACACTGCCGGAGAACCCATTGAGGATGTTCATCAGTATTGATACGGTGCGCAACAACTGGACACAGACGACCCCGGACGACACTTGAAACCACCACCGACAGGGATCGTCATGAAAACAGTGCAAGAATAATGTTGGAAAAAATGTTGGAATACACAACATGCCCCACATTTGCTTATCGCAGATGTCGGCATGCGTTGGCAACCCTTGTTGCGTAGCAGAAAACTGACAATATCAGGGTCCTGGACATTTGTTTATGTAGAAGCACATATTGACGTATCCTGATGTATGATGTAATATGCATCCATGCATCGCACCCAGTTATTACTCGAAGAATGGCAGTATGAAGCCCTGCGTGGCCGCGCTGAGCGTGAGGGTTGCAGTCTGTCAGCCCTTGTACGTGAAATTCTACGCGCTTCACTATCCTCACCTGAACGAACTCCGCGTAGACGCCTTGGAACCATTGAGGGTATCGGCGAAGACGCAGGCTCATATGGCGAGGAGCATGACAGACACCTTTATTCAGGGGCAGAGGACGGCTGATGGACCGACTGTTCGTAGATACCAGCGCATGGTTTGCCTACGCCAACCGTAAAGATCGACAACATGCAGGCGTCAGTGAAATTCTCCGAACATATCCTGGCCGCCTGGTAACCACAAACTATGTATTCGATGAAATAATCTCCCTGTGTCTGTATCGTCTGGGACACCATGCCTCTCGCATGGTTGGTTCGGTCCTGATGGACCCTGATGAAGTGGATATGGTGCGTGTCACAAGTGAAGACGAACTGATGGCGTGGGAACTGTTTTGTAATCGAACCGATCAGAAATACAGTTTCACCGACTGTACCTCCTTTACGCTTATGCGCAGGCTGGGATTGGATACGGCACTGGCGTTGGATACTGATTTTGCTGCAGAGAACTTCACTGTGGTACCTTAATTAGTGAGCATTAACCACTCTGCGTCGGTCGTTGTAAAACTGGCCCGGGTTTCTGTACTATAACATTCCATCCAGGCTAGGATGCCCGGTAATCGCCTTTCAAAAATCGAGTGAATACCATGCAGTTACCAGAAAAAGTTGCCGTAGTCACAGGCGGCGCATCCGGACTTGGCAAGGCTACGGCAGAACGCTACGTCTCCGAGGGGGCCTCAGTGGCCATTTTTGACTTGAATGATGACGCGGGGGAGGCTGTCGCCGGGAAACTGGGTGAGAGGGCAGCCTATTACCATGTAGATGTTGCCGATGAGACTTCAGTACAGCAGGCGCTGGACTCCGTGATGGATAAATTCGGCGCCGTGCATGTGCTGAATAACTTTGCCGGAGTCGGCACACCGGGAAAGACCCTCGGTAAACGGGGACCGTTGCCCCTGGAGCAGTACGTGAAAGTGGTTGAGGTCAACCAGGTTGGCACCTTCAACGTAGCGCGCCTGGCAGCGGAGAAGATGGCCATGCACGATCCGGTCACGGATGACGGTATCCGCGGCGTGATCATCAACACGGCATCCGTTGCCGCGTTCGAAGGCCAGGTGGGCCAGGTTGCGTACAGCGCCACGAAAGGCGCCATCGTGGGCATGACTTTACCCATGGCGCGTGAACTTGCTGAATTCGGGATTCGCGTGAACACCCTGGCTCCGGGCCTGATCCACACACCGTTGTTCGATGCCGTGGAAGAGTCGTTCTACAACTCCCTCAAAGCCTCCGTCGTATTCCCCCAGCGTCTGGGCAAACCGGAAGAAATTGCCGCGCTATGTGTCAGCATTGTCGAAAATGATTACATCAACGGGGAAACCATACGGATAGACGGCGCAATTCGTATGCAACCCCGCTAAGGTTGGTGCCGGACTCTCGGGGGCAGAGTAAGAATTTCGTCAGAAATTTTACTCTGACCCCCTGTAATTGTAGAAACTTACTGTGATTTACCGGTAAGCGACGAACGAACCAAATCCTTCAACACATCGACCGAGCCTTCCAGTCGCGCGATGCGCTCGCTCAGTCCGGCTATGTCTTTGTGAATTGACCACAGAAAAGCGGCCAATGTGACCCAGGCTGTAACAGTAATGATAATATCGTAATCCATAGTTTTACCCCTGTGATAAAAAATTAATGCCAATACGCTCCTTCTATCCCATCATTAGCACAGTAATTCCAGCTGCTTCGTTTGTCAAGCTGTCCGTTCAGCCAAATTCCGGGGTCAGAGTAAGAAATTCGCAGAATTTTTACTCTGACCCTGCTGACCCTGGGTTTTACGACACATACTCTGACAGATCATGTGTTGCTGATGCGGGCAGTTTATTTGTTACCAATGCTGCTCCCGCTATGTTGATCCCGCTACATACACATCCATAAAGGAATTGTTATAATGAAAAAACAGCCCTGATGAAACGGCTGAAACAGTTCATGGACCCGAACAACACCCTGAATCCGGGACGGGTGATAACCTGAGAGACGCAAGCTATGGCGGCAGTTGACTTCGGCGATATATCGGAAGCGTTCGAAACGGTGAGTTTCAACCCGCAATATGACAAAGAAGCTTATCTGTGCAGGGAGACGGGCAGGATTTACTATTATTTCAGCGACCTGGATGACTCCGGCAACGAACTGCCGGAGGATATCGGGGACGACAGGAAGTATATTCAGATACCGCGCAAGAACGAGCTTGACCTGGGCAGAAAGCTGGTCTTCAGGTTTGTTGAACATGAATTGCCGGGCGATGTTGATTACGTCTATGGAATTTTCAGGAAAGCGGGAGCTTATTCAAAGTTCAAGGCTCTTCTGGAGAGGAGAGGGACACTTGAAAAATGGTACGAGTATGAGGCAAACGCAACCGAAAAAGCGTTGCGGGAGTGGTGTGAGGTCAATTCCATAGATCTGAAAAAAGACAGCCCCCTGCCGGGGGAGGGCGGCGAGAGATTGCCATGACCGCAACAACCGCCCTCCCCGGCGCCTTCAGGCTGTCCCTGATCCCTGGTCCGGCGCCAATGAAACCGGACCCGCCCTCAGGCATAGAGGCTGACTACACGCCACATGGAAAAGTTCCCGGACTCCGTTCCGACGGCTTGCCCGACCTGAAGCTTGCCGCGGCCTCGTTTCCGTAAGGCTGTACTGATTTTAGCTGTTTATATCGGGCAGAAAAGCGGAAAATCCGCGAAAATGTGAGAAAACTCACAAATTTTGTAAAAAATCCGGCTGGTGCGGGTGTGACCGGAAGGGCGAACCGGATTCTTTGCCGGTTTACAATAGTTCCCGCTAAAAGCAGGGGACAGAGTAAAAACTCTGGCGCCTGTCCTGACTATAACAAACCTTAATTCCTTAATTTGACAAAGTGAAACAACCCCTTGAATTTGTTATCATTACAGCATGCGCAATTACCGCACAATCCGCTATCGCCTGCTGCCCGAAACCGGGCAGAATGTGCAGGCGTTAGTCGGATTAGCCGGCGCCTGCCGTTACGTCTGGAATTACTTCCCGGGCGCCAATAAGGAGCAATACAACCTTTACAGGCTGGCAAAGACACTCGGTATTGATGGCGTAGAAAAGCCACCCGTGACCTTTTTCAGCTTGGGCAAGGCATTCATTGAGTTGCGTAACAGTCCCGGCGGTGAGTGGCTGAAAGGTTATCATGAGGCCCCGACGATCTGTGAACAGGATATGCTGCTGGCGTTTGTCCGGCTACGTATATAATGCCCAAAAATATAATCATAAAGGAACCGGGCGGTCCCGAGGTACTGACCGTTGCCGAAGCCGAGGTACCGGCCCCCGGACCGGGACAGGTCCTGATAAAAGTAAGCGCCGCAGGGGTCAATCGTCCTGACGTGATGCAACGCCTGGGCAGGTACCCGCCGCCACCCGGCGCCTCGGAAATCCCCGGCCTTGAGCTTTCCGGCGAGGTTATCGAAACCAATGGTGATTTTGAGTTGCCGCGACGGGGCGACAGGGTCTGCGCGCTGGTCCATAGCGGGGGTTATGCGGAATATGCGGTCGCCGACGCATCCCTGTGCCTGCCCGTGCCGGACAACCTTGCCGTGGAAGACGCGGCCGCCCTGCCGGAAACCGCGTTTACCGTCTGGAACAACGTCTTTGATCGCTGCGGCCTGAAAAAAGGCGAGTCCCTGCTTATTCACGGCGGTTCAAGCGGCATAGGCACCATCGGCATACAAATGGCAACTGCCATGGGCGCAACGGTGTATGCCACGGCCGGCAGCCCGGAAAAATGCCGCTTCTGCGAACAACTCGGGGCCAGGCTGGCCGTGAATTACAATGCGGAGGACTTTGTGGAGAAGATTACCGAGGCGCAGGGCGGGGCAGGGGTTGACGTGATACTGGATATGGTCGCGGGCGACTATATTCACAAGGACATTCAGCTTGCCGCGCCCGACGGCCGTATCGCAATCATCTCGGGATTGAAGGGCTGGAAAACGGAAATCGATTGCCGGTCCTTGATGGTCAAGCGGCTGACGCTCACGGGGTCCACCCTGAGGCCCATGCCGGTGGCATACAAGGCGGCCATTGCCCGCAACCTGGAAAAACATATCTGGCCTTTTATCGGCAAGGGACGGATTAAACCCGTCATTTATAAAAAACTGCCGCTGGAGCAGGCAGCCGAAGCGCATGCCATCATGGAGAGCAGTGCGCACATAGGCAAGATACTTCTAGTCAATGAATAATCAGCGCCAGGGAAACGGGATTCCCTAAAACCCCGGTTCCAACCCGTACAGGCTGCGGTGAAAAATATCCTTATGGGCGTCAAAGTAACCGTGGGCAACTTTCTTATGGTGCTGTTTTATCTCATTGTGGAATGCAGGTAAGGCATGGAAAGGAACCGATGGCGATAAATGGTGCTCCGCATGGTAAGGCATATTCCAGGCCAGCCAGCGAAGCAGGGGATTGACTAATGTTGTCCGGGTGTTCTCCAGCAGGTCGGTGTTATTGACCGGCCGGCCGACGTGTTCGGTCATACGCACCATGCGCATATAAGGTTCAGCCAGAAACCTGGGGATAAGCCAGTAATACAATGGCGCGGTCGAGTCATAGATTACCATACAGGCGCCGAGTGATATATAAATCAACAACATTGCCCAGGCCTCGACAATGACTTTCCAGCGCTCCGTATGGGGCAGGAATAATTTTTCATCTCGCGCAATGACGCCGCATAGATGAATGACAAAGGGCTTCAAAAACCCCCACCAATAGGGCAGGGAGGACAGGTAGAGAAAATAACCGAACAGGTTCTTCGGTTGCGGGATCAATTCGGGGTCTCGCGACCTGTTCTGCGTATAGGAATGGTGTGCCGTATGCTCCCAGCGGAAATAGACGTTTGGAAGCATGATGATTACGCCGAATATCCAGCCGAAGAAGTCATTCAGCCAGCGTGTCCTGAAGGCGGTGCGGTGCGCGAATTCATGCTGGGGGGAAAACAAGTGCACGATACCCACGCCGTGCAGGAACATGGCAGGCACGAAGAAAATTGAATCGACAGAAAGATAAACCAGGTAAGCCGTAATACAAATGATGGAAAAATGCCGCATGAGATACAGCCAGGCATGCCTGTCGGTCCTGCCCATCAATGCCCGCAGTCTCTTTCGTTGCACAATCTCCTTAACCTGATGTATGTGTTCTAATGCCATGCAACCCGTTAGATAGAAAATAGTTGCACAATAGTAAACTATTTTGTATTTTATGCAATATCTTTTTAAGAATTTTTACTGAAGCAAACCCTGTTAAAGTAAATGTTCAGTTCATTAAACGTGTATGTTGAAAATCTGGTAATTACCTTAAATGTCTGAAACATGGCACATTATAGCCAGTTGTGAGGATATTGAAGACGGCGACGGTATTGTTGTAGAAGTGGAAAACAGGGAAATTGCCGTTTTTCGTTGCGGGCGAAATTACTACGCAACCGGCAATTATTGCACCCATTCCAGGGCGCCTCTCGTCGATGGTTACCTGGATGGTAAGGTCATTGAATGCCCGTTGCACCAGGGAAGGTTTGACATCCGTGACGGTAAAGTGTTGTGTTCACCTCCGATAAAACCGCTGACTACCTATCCGGTCAGGATCATTAACGACAGCATACAAATCAGGGTAGATTGACTTCATGACAGTTCAATTCAGGGCGCTGATCACCGTTACCATTTTTACCGGCACTGATATCAACTCCACGGGGCCATGTGGCGATGACGGGTCGAAGTAAAGCGAATCACCGGGACACATGTGATAGGTGCGGTCGCCTTCCTGGTAAATCATTTCCCCTTCCAGGATATACATGAATTCTATGCCTTCATGAAATATCAAAGGAAATTCTTCGGCTTTTTCAGTCAGTGTGATCAGGTAGGGTTCAAGCTTGATATCGGAGTGAAATGTGTGGCCCAGCAATTGATATTGATGCCCTATACGGTTGTCGTGCCGTTGTACGGTCAGTCCCTGGCCGGACTTGACAAAAGTGGATTCATGGCTTTGCCGGACATTCTGGAACAGGTTGGCAAGTGATATGTTAAGGGCGTCGCTCAATGATTTTAAGGTGGACAGCGATGCTGATGTATGGCCGTTTTCTATCCTCGACAACATGGAAACGGAAATCTCGGCAATACCGGATAATTCTTGCACGGACAGGTTTTTTTTCTTTCTCGCGCGGCGAATGGTTTCACCGAGCATCCGCTCCAGGTGGCCTGTTTCCTCCACATCTTGAGTTTTCATGCTATGAGTTACTCCATATTCAGTCTTGTTCGCAATGCTACAGGTTATCACCAAAACTGGCAAAAAGCCTGGCGCAGTCCCGGTCCGGGGCGTGAATACGATGTGATCATTATCGGTGGCGGCGGTCATGGTCTCGGCGCCGCCTATTACCTGGCCAGGGAACACGGTATCACCAAAGTCGCGGTACTGGAAAAAGGCTGGCTGGGCGGCGGCAACACGGCCAGGAATACCATGACGATCCGGGATAATTATATCCGTTCCGCCAGTGTGCCTTTCCATCGCGAATCCATGAAATTGTGGCGCGGGTTGAGCCGGGAGTTGAACTTCAACCTCATGCTGCATGAGCGGGGAATGATCACCTTTTTACAAAGCGGCAGCGGGGTCAGCCATGCGCGGCGCATGGCGGCTACCATGGACGTATTCGATTCCGAATACGTCATGTTGTCGCTGGATGAACTGAAGCGCCGCGTCCCTTTCTTCAGGGATACGGCCCGGATGCCGATTATCGGCGGCGTTTATCACAGGAAGATTGCCATGGCCCGGCATGATGCCGTGGCCTGGGGCTATGCCCGCGCCGCCGACAGGCGCGGTGTTGACATCATCCAGAATTGTGAAGTTACCGGCATATTGCGACAGGGAAACCGGGTGACCGGCGTCGATACCAATCGTGGAGTGATTAAAACCAGAAAAATCGGGATGGCCGTTGCCGGGCACGGCAGTGTTGTGGCTGAAATGGCGGGGATACGTTTGCCGGTAGAGACCTGGCCGTTGCAGGCCCTGGTGTCCACCCCGGTGAAACCGGTGTTGAATGAAATTTTTGTCGTCGACGGCTTCCACAATTACTTCATGCAATCGGACAAGGGTGAACTGGTCGTCGGTGGAGTCACCGATCCCTATCCTTCCTACGCTCAACGCGGTTCTCCCCGGATTACAGAGCATGTGATTGAAGGACTGGTGGACGTCTTTCCCATGTTCAAACGTATGAAGTTCATGCGGCAGTGGGCGGGCATGCTGGACATCACTTATGACAACAGTCCGATCATTTCCAAAACCGACCTGGAGGGCTTCTATATCGATGTGGCCGGTTCCGGGGGCTTCAAGACGACGCCTGTCGCGGCGAAAATGCATGCCGACCTGATAGCCAATGATCGACCTCACCCGCTGATCGAGGAGTTCGGCCTGAACCGTTTTCATGGCGGCAGACTGATTGTCGAAGGTGGTGTTGACGCCAGTCGATGATTTCCCAGGGATGACATTGATCTGACATCATGCTGTTAATCCGCTGTCCATGGTGTGGTCCACGTAATGAGGACGAATTTCTGAACGGCGGAGAGGCGGACAAGCGCCGCCCTTCCGACCCTGCCCAAATCAGCGCTGAAGAATGGCATCAATTCCTTTACATTCCGGCGAATACAAAAGGCTGGCTGCGTGAACGCTGGTGGCACATCCGGGGATGCAGGCGCTGGTTCAAACTTGACCGTAATACCCATACACACCAGATACAAGAAGTACCGGAAGAAGACCAATGGCTGTGAGCGAAAACCTTTTTCGATTGCCTGCCGGCGGCCGCATAGATCGGAGTAAACCGGTCACGTTCAAATTCAATGGAAAAACCCTGAAGGGGTATGCCGGTGACACGCTGGCGTCGGCGCTGTTGGCCAACGGCGTCAGACTGGTCGGGCGCAGTTTCAAATATCATCGCCCGCGCGGCATCATGAGCGCAGGGATTGAAGAGACCAACGCAGTCGTTCAGCTTGCCGGACAGGAAGATGAGCCCGGCGTTGTTGCGACCGCTATTCCCATCTACGAGGGATTGGAAGCCGTCAGTGTCTCAGGCTGGCCGAATGTACGTTGGGATATCGGCGTCATTAATGACTGTTTACGCCGTTTTTTCCCTGCCGGGTTTTATTACAAGACCTTCATGTGGCCGAATAACTGGTGGAATGTTTATGGTTACATCATCCGCCGTATGGCAGGCCTGGGAACGGCGCCCAAAACTCATAATCCTGATGAACGGTATGAAAAACGCCATCATCATTGCGATGTGCTGATTATCGGCGCCGGTCCTGCCGGACTTGCAGCCGCCCTGGCAGCCGGAGAAAGCGGCGCAAGGGTCATGCTGGTGGACGACCAGGTTGAGGCGGGCGGCTCACTACTGAACAGTGAAAGGGAAATCAATGGAAAACCGGCGCTGAATTGGGTAAGCGATAGCGTACGCCGGTTACAGCGACTGCCGGAGGTGGTCCACCTGCAACGGACAACCGCCATCGGTTACTACGACCACAATATGGTTTACGTGCTGGAGCATAACCCGGAACAATCGTGGTTACGTGAAAGGTTGTGGCGAGTAAGGGCAAAGCGGGTCATCATTGCCGCCGGCGCCATTGAACGGCCCCTGGTTTTCCCGGATAACGATCGGCCCGGCATCATGCTCGCTTCCGCAGCCGCGGCATACGCCAGGCGCTACGGCGTCAGGCCGGGCGCCAGGGCTGTTGTGGTTACCAATAACGACAGCGCCTACGAAGCGGCATTCATTCTCGCCCGGCACCGGGTTGACATTCCAGCGGTGCTGGATGTGCGCCGACGCATCAGCGACGGATTACGCGCGCGGGCGGAGGAGGCAGGGATAAGGGTTTTAACCCGGCACGGCATTAAATCGGTTGAAGGGAGAAAATCCGTGTCGGGGTTGGTAGCGGCAGCGTTGCATGACCTTTCCCTGGAGCACTATTATTCCTGCGATTTGATATGCACGTCCGGCGGCTGGAACCCGACGTTGCACCTGCAATCTCAATCCGGGGCAAAACCCGTCTATTCTGAAAAGATCGCAGGCCTTGTTCCCGGCGCATCCGTGCAGGCCGAGATGACGATTGGCGCGGCCGACGGCAGCTTCGGCCTGGACGAATGCTTGCGCGCGGGACTTGATGCCGGACAACAGGCCGCTCGCCTGACGGGTCACCAGCCGATTGCATTACAACCGCCTGTTGCCGGACCGGAAATCGCATTTTCCATCGAGGCGTTGTGGGAATTGCCTTGCGTTGCCAGGAACAGACCCGCCTTTCTGGATTTTCAGAATGACGTCACCACAGGAGACGTGAGGCTGGCCCTGCGCGAGAATTATGCCTCAGTGGAATTGGTAAAACGCTATACCACGGCAGGGATGGGTATTGACCAGGGCAGGACAGGCAACGTCAATACCATCGGATTGATTGCCGACCTGACCGGAACCGCGCCCGGTGAGGTCGGTACCACAACTTACCGGCCTCTTTACAGCCCGGCAAGTTTTGGCGCCTGGGCCGGAATCGACCAGAGAGAAATTATCTTCCCGGCGCGCCGCACCCCCATCACGGAATGGTTTGAGCAACACCAAGCGAATTTTGATGAAGCAGGCGCACTGTGGCGCCGGCCGTTTCAGGTCCCCCGCGCCGGCGAGACAGCGGCGCAAGCGGTCAACCGGGAGGCGCTGGCGGTACGGAAGCGCGTGGGAATTTATGACGGCACGCCGCTGGGAAAAATTGAAATCAACGGCCCTGACGCGGTAACGCTGTTGAACTGGGTATATACCAACAGTTGGGATAATCTCCCCGTCGGCATGGGCAAATTCGGTTTCATGTTGTTTGAGGACGGCAGGATGTTTGATGACGGGGTTACGTTTCGGCTGGGCCGGGACCATTATTTGATGACCACCGGTTCCGGTGTTGCCGCCTCCGTCTACGCGCACCTGGAGCGGCTGTTGCAATGTGAATGGCGTGACCTTAAGGTTTACTTGACAGAGGTGACCGAACATTGGGCCAATATCTGTGTATGCGGTCCCCTGGCCAGGGAAGTCCTGATAAAAACCGGGACGGACATTGACCTGGACAGGGAGGCATTTCCTTTCATGGCAATCCGTTCAGGGAAGACCGGCGGGTTTGACGCACGTGTGGCCAGGGTCAGTTATACCGGGGAACTCAGCTTCGAAATCAATGTCCGCGCCAGGGACGGGCTGGCCATGTGGGAGGCATTGATGGAAGCCGGCAGGGAATACGATATTACCCCGGTTGGTTCGGAAACCAGCCTGCTGCTGCGCCTGGAAAAAGGCTTTATTGCCGCCTGGGCCGAGGGAGATGGATATGCCAATCTCCACGATGCCGGTATGGATTGGGTGATCGATGCTTCGAAGCAGGACTTTATAGGTAAACGCGCGCTTGAGGAGGCCCGGAAAGCGGGCGGGGTACGGCCCCACATCGTCGGCCTGGTACCGGAGGATCCCGGGTTCGTCCCACCGGACGGCGCTCCAATCATCGACCCCCGTGAAACCGATGAGGCAAAAAAAATGATCGGTCACGTGACCGGCGGCGGGTACAGCCCCAACCTGGGCCATGCCATCGCCCTGGCGCAGTTGCAGGACGGCCGGGAACGGACAGGCGCTACGATCACGATTTCAACGGTTGAAAGAACCATGAGGGCCAGGGTCACTGAACCGGTGTTTATCGACCCTGCAGGGAAGCGGATGCGGAGTTAAGCGATGGCTTATGACGTCGATATTGTGCAACAGCTGCCCTGTGGCCTGTTAAACCTGCGCGGCGCTGAAATGGTTTGTCAACGGTATGATGATGTCCTCGGTTTTGAATTGCCATATACGCCAAATACCACGACCGGTAACAAAGACATCACGGCAATGTGGCTGGGTCCGGACGAATGGCTGCTCAAAACCGGTGACGGTGATGATGTGCAGCTTGCCGCTGCGCTGAAGGAAGCGGTAAAGGATCTGCATGCGGCCGTCACGCCGGTTTCCGACTCCTACCGCATATTCAGGGTCTCCGGCGTTGATGCCAGGGCAGTATTGGCCCAGGGTACGGCCGTCGATTTGCACCCCGGTTCATTCAGTCCGGGCCAATGTGCGCGCACCGGCCTGGGCAAGACGGGAGTGCTCTTGCACCAGCTTGATGACGTCCCCTCGTATGATGTGTATGCGTGGCGCAGCTATGCGGATTATTTGAGTTTGTGGCTGGATAGGGCCATGGGCACCGGCATTAGTAGTTGCATTAGTAGTTTGCCTTAAAATGTTAATCAGGCTATACTGCCTGGCAAACAATCATCGGTATTTTTTCAACGGAATCAATGGAGGTGACATCATGGCAACCGTCTCAATCAGGTTTTCTGAACGCTTGAAACAGGAAAAGATATTTGCTCCGGAAAAGGCTGACGCCTTTGCCAAGTCGTTGAATGACGAACTGTCAGATCAACTGGCGACCAAGTCTGATATTCTCCTGGTGAAAAACGACATAATTCAAATGGAAAACCGGGTTGTCAAATGGATGTTCGGGCTTGTATTGGCTTCCACCGCTATCAATTTAACAGTTATCGGTTATCTTATGAGCGTTTTAATTTCTCTCATCAGTCAATCAACAGCGGTCAGTTGAAGGCAAAAGGATGTATCCCCGAAACGGTTTTTCCCTGGAAATGCAGTTAGCGACGAAAGTCCTTGTTCTGGCATACATGAACGCACTGGCGGTTGCGGATACTGAAACCGTCGTAGCGTTATAGAGATTTACCCGCCATCAAGAGCAAGTCGCCTCGCTTCACCATGCCCCGGTTGACAACCGATAGAACAATCCCGTCTTCGACAAAATGGAAAGTTGACGGCGCCCGTTCCGGTTCGGTAACGGAATAAATCCTGCCTGCCGCATCGCCCGGTTTAACCGGTTGCTCCGGTGTTACGGCCGGAACGAACAACCCCTCCGTGGTTGCATGGAGTTTCCCGTTCACGCTCACCTCAACGTTTGTCGGGGCGTCGCCTGCGGCAGGAACCTTTACTTTATCATCCAGCATGCGCAGGTGGCGCATGACCCGTAACAAACCGTCTGCGGCCAGCTGCACCAGTTGCGGATTGACGTTGCCGCCGCCGCCCAGTTCCGTCGCAAACATGGGGATATCCCTGCGGACGGCGGCGGCATTGAAAGTGCTTTGCTCGGTGAACCTGGCGCACCACAGGTAGGGCGCGCTAAATGCCCCGGCCAGTTCAAGGCTGGTGTTATCGGCGGATTTTGCGCCCAGGTACACCATCGTCAGCGGCGCAAAAACATACGCGTTGCCGCCGCTGTGAAAGTCGATTGCCGCGTCGCATTCGGGCAAGACCACGTCCTCAATGAACCGGGCAATCATATTGGTCGGGCCGCCGGTTCTGTTACCTGGAAATGCCCTGTTCAGGTTGCCATCATCAAGCGGCGAGCAGCGCGCCCCCGCTGTCACGGCGGGCGCATTCAGCGCCGGGAAGATAATCAACCGCCCCTGTAACCGGACCGGGTCTAACGAATGCAGCAACTGCATCAATGCCGCCGGCCCTTCATATTCATCACCGTGAGTGCCGCCGGCCAGCAGCAGGGTGGGGCCTGTCCCGTTTTTTATGACGGCAACCGGAACCGGGTGATAGCCCAGGGGCTTCTCATTACCGGACCAGGGCAGGCGTAAATCGCCCGTGTGTTTGCCTTCCGCATCAAAATCGATGGTGGCGCTGATAGTTGTTTTCGTCCAGTCCATCAGGCGGTAGTTGCGCTCAGTTCACGGATAAACCGGGCAAGGTCCCGGTTGAATTTTTCAGGCTCTTCCCGGAACGGCATGTGGGCTGATCTTTCATAGATGGAGAGTGTTGAGCGGGGACACAACTGATGCAGGCGCTGCGCCGCATCAACCAGGATAAACGGATCATGGCGACCGTGGATGATCAGCGCCGGTTCAGTGAACGAGGTCAATACATCCGTATTGTCGATGACCCGGTTCATCATTGCGGCCCTGACGGCAGGCGCCGTCATCATGGCCTGGGCCGTCATAATTTGAAGCTGCGCCGGCGTTAAGTCCACTACCATATCCCGGGTACATCTTTGCATGGCTCGAAACTGTGTTTCCGGATCATCAGCCATCGTATCAGGCATATACTCGCCGGGTCCTGTCCCCAGCATGCCGGCCAACTCAGCAATGCCCAGTCCATGCAACCCGCTGACCATAACGATACCTGAAATGTCTGCCTGCCCGTGACGGCGCAGGTAATCACCGATGACAAGCGCGCCGATGGACCAGCCGACCAGCACCAGCGGCTGTTTCCTGTTGTGGTTGATTACGGCCAGCACATCGTCCGCGTACAGCCTGCCGTTCAGGTAGTATTCATCGCCGACAGGGCATTCCGAGTAACCGTGCCCGCGCAGGTCAAAGGCAACCAGGTGGAATTGTTCAGCCAGTTCGCTGTTGAATTGTTTAACCCATGCCGCATGAGTCTGCGACCAGCCGTGGATAAACAGGACAGACGGCGCATCGGGATTACCGGTGTCTTTATGATAAAGCCTGACGCCGTCAGCGCCCTGCAGGTAACCATGATTGAATAAAGCAGTGTCCGGCATAATTTTCCGTCGTGACTTATGAAACGTGAAACGTACTACGGATAAAAAAAGCAGGCAACCGAAGTTTCAGGTTGCCTGTCTGCCAAAGTGGAAGAAGAAGACTGCAGGGGGATTAAAAATTATATCTCACGTTGGCGCCCCAGGTGCGCGGTGGCTGGTAAGTCCGCAGGTTGCCGAATGTCGTTGAACGAAAGCCGTTACTCTCGGCGTCTTCGTCGAACAGGTTGCGGGCATAAGCGGCAATGCTCCACTTGCCGCTGCCGTGGTCGAACTGCAACCTGGCATTAACCCGCGTATAGGAATCACCACTGTTTAACGGGTCCTTGAAGACCGACCAGTAGCGCTCGTCATCCATGTAATAGTAGTCGCCGCGCAAGGTTACATCGCCCGCCGGCATCGGCATGGTGTACGCGGCCCCGAAACCGAATATGAATTCCGGTGAGCGGGGCAGGGGATTGCCGCGCTGGTCGATACTGGGGTTCCCCGGAACGTTCAGGTCCGGCGCCATCAGGTCCTTCAGTTCCGTATCCAGGTAGGAAAACATGCCGTCTATCACAAACCGGTCGGTGAGGGCCAGAACCATGTCCGCCTCGATACCGAACACTTCCGCGTCACCGGCATTGCGCACGTTGGCATAGCCCTGGGCGTTGTCGGCCAGGTCCACGTTCTGGTGGATGTTCTTGTAATCATAGTAAAAGGCGCTGGCGTTGAGGCGCAGTTTCCCATCCGCCAGGGTCGATTTGAAGCCGCCCTCGAACGACCAGATGGTTTCAGGTTTTACCGCTTCGGGGAGCGGGCCGAACAGGACGGTGTTATAGCCGCCTGATTTGAAGCCGCGGGTGGCGCCGAAGTAGATCATCACGTCCTCGCTCAGGAAAAAATCGATGCCGAATTTGGGAGTGACGCTGTCGCTATCGGTCTCATCCTGGTGGGCAACCGTCGGCGGGCCGCTCGGTGTCAGCCTGTCGGCAATGTATTCGGGGCCGGTCTGGGCCGGGACGATAGGCACGAACGAATAACTCTCGAAGTCGATCTCCTTCTCTTCGTCACTGTAGCGGATACCCGCGTGCGCGCGCAGGTGATCGTTTAACCGGTAGCTGGCCTGGCCGAACAAGGCCCAGGCAAAGGTGTCGAGGTTCGAATAACCGTGTATAAAGACCGTATCGTAGGTGCCGCCTATCGTCGGTCCGACGGCAAACTGGCCGAAGCTGAACGGAAACGGGTAATCATGCAGCGCTTCATCATCAAACAGGAACGCGCCCACCACCCAGTCCAGCGGTCCGTCGCCGATGGAGGATAGCTGGAATTCCTGCTGGAAGAACTCCGAATCGGTGATGGGGTCGTTAAACCCCCCGGCGTTAATCTCGGTCAGGTCAAAATCCACCTGGTAGCGGTTTTCATCCTCCCGGTAACTGGTCAGGGACTTGATCTCCACGCTGCCCAGGTTCCAGGTAATTTCCGCGCCGATACCCCAGGCCTCCGTTTCATTATTGGCCGTGACGTCGCGGTAGGTGTCCCGGATATCCGCTAGCACGGTGCCGCCGGAAAAGGCGACATAGGGGTTGTCGCTCAGCGGCGGACTCACGTGGGATGCCGTGCCGCGGCTGGATTGATCGTCCAGGTAATCACCGAATACGCGTATGCTTACTGCGTCTGTCGGCCGGAATAACAACTGGGTGCGGAAGGACTTTACGTCGGTAGTATCCTCGTCCCGGCCGGTAAATGCGTTATCCGAGTAGCCATTATTGTCATGCAACAGGCCGGCAACGCGCAGTGCGGCGCGCTCACTGATGGGGGTATTCAGCGCGCCTTCCACCCTGACGGTGGCGTGATTACCGCCGCTGACGTCCAGATAGCCGCCCAGTTCATCTTCCGGCTTTCTGCTCACGAAGTGTATTACGCCGCCGGTGGCGTTTCTGCCGAACAGGGTCCCTTGGGGGCCTTTAATCACTTCCACCCGTTCCGCATCGTAAAAGTCGCTGATAATGGAGGACAGCCGAGGCAAATAAACGCCGTCTATATGCACCGCGGTGGTGGGTTCCAGGCCCGGTGTCAGGGTGTCCGTACCTACACCGCGCAGGTAGGCCAGGCCTTGACCGGCCAGGGGTTCCAGGTGCAGACCGGGAACCTTGAGCTGGATATCCAGGGTGGAATCAATACCCACAGCTTTCAGTTGTTCACCGGTAAAGGCATTGATGGCAATCGGAACGTCCTGAACGGATTCGGCGCGTCTTTGCGCCGTGACGATGATTTCTTCCAGGAGAGCGGTGCCCTGCGCGAATACCCCTCCGGTTGCAGATACTCCCGCAACAATGCACGATATAAGAAGTAACTTATTGTCTGGTTTCAGTTTTATCATAACTGCTTGCCCCCGGCGGAAAATGAAGAAAACTATCAAAATTAATTGTAAGTAAGTACCTGTCTATATAAACTGACTATAGATCAGTATTGCTTGTTATGCAACAATATTGCATATTATTTCAAAACTGCGAATAACACAACTGGAATTTACAAGTGTCAGATAAAAATTACGCTATGCGCCGCAGTCCTCTGGCCCATGCAGACTGGCAGTATGTGGATAAACGCCGCCTGGATGACTACCGCGCGCAGGACTGGGAGGTCCTGCTCCGCCAGCGCAAACAGTATTACGACGAGCAGATGGTGGACCAGATGCTACGAATGCTGACCTGCCAGAAGGACGATCCGGGCTATGTCTATACGGTTAACAATTATCTTCATTGCCTGCAAACGGCTACCCGTATGCTGCGTGGCGATTGCTCTGAGGAGGACATTGTTGTCGGCCTGTTTCACGACATCGGTTTTATTACCTGTAATGAAACCCATGGCGAGTTTGCCGCTGCGTTGTTGCGTCCTTATATCTCGGAACGAAATCACTGGATGCTGGTGCGCCACGCGGTTTTTCAGCAGTATCATTTCTATGAACTTGAAGGTGTCGACCGCCACGAACGGGACAAGTGGAAAGGCCATCCCCACTTTGCCTGGACGGCGGAATTTGTCGACAAGTATGACCAGACGACTATCAACTATGATGAAGAAATATTACCGATCGAGGCCTTCGAACCCATGGTAAGACGGTTTTTTGCAAAACAACCGCGCAGGATTATTTACGAATAATGGGCGCCTGGATAAAAATGATCCCGGAAAATGAAGCGACCGGGATATTAAAGGAGATGTACGCCGGGGCCATGACCCCCCATGGAACGGTGGATAACGTCATGAAAGTCCATTCGCTGCGCCCGCATACCATGCACGGGCACGTGGCCCTGTATAAGAGCGTGCTGCACCATCCTGATATAACATTGCCATTGTGGTTCCTGGAAGTGGTCGCCTCTTATACCAGTATTAAAAATAACTGTGATTACAGCCTGACTCATCATTTTATCAACGCCCGGAAACTGATTGACAATGAACAGCGCGCCGATGACATCCATGCCGCCCTGCGGGAAGGCCGGCCGGAGGCGGTATTCGCCGGGAAAGAACTGGCATTGCTCCGTTATGCGGCAAAGCTGACGACAGATGTTGCAACCATGGCCGAGGAGGACGTTAATACGTTACGCAATGCCGGTTGCGATGACGGTGAAATTCTGGAAGTGAACCAGGTTGTTGCGTATTTCAATTATTCCAACCGTTTGCTCAACGGCCTGGGAGTGACCACCGAAGGGGACTCGATTGGCTATTATAAATAAATGCATTTCGGAGAAAGGGGACGGATTTCAAATCCGTCCCCGGTAGTCTCCCGGACGTTGACAAGTGTATCTCAGAAACGCCTGGTACGTCGCCGCGCTGAGCGGTGATATCGACCGCGCCCTGAAACCCCTGCGTATCCTGGGTGAAAACGTGGTGTTTTACCGTACCAAATCCGGGAGGCCCGTGGCGCTGGAAGATGCCTGCCCGCATCGCAAGCTGCCTTTATCAAGAGGTTTTTTGAAAGAAGATGAGGTGCAATGCGGTTATCACGGCCTGACGTTCAATAGTACCGGCAAGTGCGTCGCGGCGCCGACCCAGGACCGGATCCCGCCATCGGCACTGGTGCGCAGCTACCCGGTCACTGACAAGTGGGGACTGGTCTGGATATGGATGGGTAATCCCGACCTTGCTGATGAGGCAAAAATTATCAATATCGAGAATTATGACAATCCGGAATGGAAAATCACTGCCGGCGATGTGTTGACCTGTGAATGTCATTATTTATACCTCACCGACAACCTGTTGGATCCGTCTCATGTCGCCTGGGTGCATGGTACTTCGTTTGCCGCGCCGGGTACGGACAGCACACCCCTGGAAACACAGGAAATAGCTGACGGGTTGATCGTGTCCAGGTGGATATATGACTGCAAACCCCCGCCG
Source organism: Gammaproteobacteria bacterium (assembly GCA_028819495.1). GTDB lineage: Bacteria > Pseudomonadota > Gammaproteobacteria > Eutrophobiales > Eutrophobiaceae > JAAXHV01. Next base: position 71,087 of record JAPPLI010000110.1, read on the forward strand.
TTTTACGCGCCATTGGTTAAATTCGGAGGGAACTGCGACCGCCTGCAACATTATGAGGTTCGCTATCCATCCATCGCCATCAACAAATCGATATTCACGCCTGCCGGTGAGGGCGGTCCGGGAAAACCGTTGGCCGACCATACGTACGTCATGATTTCTTATAACTTTCTGACCCCGGTGGATGAAGACGTTACCCGTTATCATTGGCTGCAACACCGGAATACCGATCCCGATGATGAAGAAATAACCCGGCAGATCGCAGCGGGCGCCAGGACGGCATTTCAGGAGGACAAGGAAATCCTCGAAGCCGTGCACAAGGGGATTGCCAATGAAACCAGCCGGCACATCAACCTGGGCCTGGACGCCGGTTCATTACAGTTTCGCCGGATGCTGGATAAAATGATCACGGCGGAACAGGCGGAATTCCTGTGATTTTACGTAGCAAAATAAAACGATGACAGTCAATCTCGAAAATGAAGTCGGCCCGAAATATCAACGTCTCAAAACTCATATCATCGCGCGTATAAAAGCCGGAGATTGGCCGCCGGCTTATCAACTTCCGTCAGAAAATGAACTGGTAAACAGTCTCCAGGTATCAAGGATGACGGTGAACCGCGCCTTGCGCGAGCTTGCCGGCGAAGGCTACCTGACCCGGGTCCCGGGCGTCGGCACCTTCGTTGCCGAGATACACAGCCGCAGCCACTTCCTCGAAATCAATAATATTGCCGATGAAGTCCGGGAACGGATGCATGATTATTCGGCTAAAGTCATCTTGAACAAGCGGGACAAGCTGAACGGTGAAAATGCAGGACGAATCCAGTTACCCCCGGGCAGCTATGCATTTCATTCGATTATCGTGCACGAGGAAAACCATATCCCCATACAGGTGGAAGACCGTTACGTGAATCCCCGGGTCGTTCCCGGTTACGGCGAGGTTGATTTCACCCGGACCACGCCGACCGAATACCTGCTGAAAGTCGCCCCGTTACAGGAGGTTGAGCATACGGTCCAGGCGCGTATGCCCAGCGCACGCGTCAGGAAACTATTGCAGTTGAAAGAAGATGAACCATGCCTGATTTTACTGCGGCGTACCTGGAGTCACGGGCAAATTGCCTCTGTCGCGACGCTGTATCATCCCGGAAGCCGGTATGAACTCAGCGATCATTTCAAGACTTGACTTGATATTCATTTCTGAATATCCACGCCCGACTCGTATGAATGAGTCCTGAAGACTACATCCTGCCGGGCATGCCCAACCTGCATAGCCATGCTTTCCAGCGGGCAATGGCGGGCCAGGTTGAACGGGCAACGGGAAACAAGGATGACTTCTGGTCGTGGCGGGAAAAAATGTATGACTATGCTAACCGGATAACACCTGATCAATTGCAGGCGATTACCGCGCAAGTGTTCATGGAGATGCTGAAAAGCGGTTATACCTCAGTTGCCGAGTTCCATTACCTGCATCATACCGGGCAAAGACAGCCCGGCGTACCGTCAACGGAAATGGCGGATGCCGTTATCGCGGCGGCTGAAGAAACCGGCATAGGTTTGACCTTGTTGCCGGTGTTATACATGACGGCCGATTTCGACAGGCCCCAACCGTTGCCCGAACAGGCCAGGTTTGTTAATGACATGGATGGGTTTTTGTCACTGTTTGCACGCTTGAGAGACAGGCAGGACGACAAGGTAAAAACAGGCGTGGCCTTTCACAGCCTGCGCGCGGTGCCGGAGCGAAGTTTGCTTGAAGTCCTGAGGATATTGACTGAGGAGGATATCGACTGCCCAATTCATATACATATTGCGGAAACCCGGAAGGAGGTAGAGGCCTGTACAGGTTTCTACGGCCTGCCGCCGGTACGGTGGTTGTTTGAAAATGTCGATATCGACCGGCGCTGGTGTCTTGTTCACGCAACGCACCTGACTGGTTGGGAAGTGAATAAGCTGTCAATGAGCGACTGTGTCGCCGGTCTGTGCCCGACCACTGAGGCCAACCTGGGGGACGGTATTTTCCGGTTCGGGGATTTTTTAACCGGGAACGGAAAATTCGGCATCGGTTCGGACAGCAATATCTCCGTCAGTCCCGTTGAAGAACTCAGGTGGCTGGAATACGGGCAACGCCTCATTACCAACAGGAGAAACATCAGCGCGACAGGCACCGAACCTCATGTCGGCGCCTCTCTCTGGGATAGTGCGGCACGTGGAGGCGCTAGGGCGCTTGGCAGTACTAAGTACAACCCAGGCGCAGAAGACTCACCGGACCTTATTGTCCTGGACGGAGATCACCCCTTACTGTACGGGAAACCCGCACAGGACATCATCGATTCATTTGTCTTCAGCGGCAATGACAACCTGGTAAAGAACGTGAAGGCCGGTGGGCAATGGGTTGTCAGGGATGGCGTTCATATAATTGAACAGGGAATATCAGCGCGTTACAAAAAAACCATCAAGGAATTGAACCACTGACCAGCAGTTCCCGCTGAATTCCGGGGTCCTTACGGAAATCCGGGGTCAGAGTAAGAAATTCGAAGAATTTTTACTCTGACCCCACCCATCTAATCGGGAATTGCCGGACACGCAGTCAGTTCGGGAGGGGACGGAATTCAATTCCGTCCCCGCGTTTTGACCGTTATCGCGCCACTGGTTTGCCGTTCTTGACAATACCGGCACATGGGTTGGCGCCTATCATATAGGCCAGTTCGGATGGATGCGCAATATCCCAGATCACAAAATCGGCTCTTTTCCCGGCTTCCAGCGTTCCCCTGTCGTCAAGCAACCCCAGGGTTCGGGCGGCGTTGCGGGTCACGCCCGCCAGGGCCTCCTCCGTGGTAAGAGAAAATATCATACAAGCCATGTTGAGCATCAGTAACAATGATAAGACCGGAGACGATCCCGGATTGGCATCTGTCGCGATGGCAATCGGCACCTGGTAACGGCGTAACAGTTCAACGGGCGGTTTCTGCGTCTCCTTCAGTACATAAAATGCCCCGGGAAGCAGGACCGCAACGGTACCGGATTGGGCCAATGCGTCAACGCCGGCCTCGGACGTATATTCGAGATGATCGGCGGACAATGCCCCATAGCGCGCTGCCAGGGCGGCGCCATTCAGGTCCGATAATTGATCGGCGTGCAGTTTTACATCCATGCCCAGTTCCCTGGCCCGGACGAATACCTGTTCAATTTCTTCCGGGCTGAAGGCTATACCCTCACAGAACCCGTCAACGGCATCAGCCAGGTTTTCCACGTAAACCCGTGACAGCATTTCATCGGCAACAAGCTGTATGTATGCGGTGCGGTCTTGAGCATATTCCGGCGGCAGTGCATGTGCGCCCAGGAACGTGGTCTTGACGTCCAACTGCGGGTCTTCTTCCCCGAGCCGCCTGGCCACCCGCAGCATCTTTAATTCCGTTTCGACGTCAAGCCCGTATCCGGACTTGATTTCCATCGTCGTAACGCCTTCACGTTTAAGCGCTTCGGCCCGGTTTTTTGCCGCAGCCAGCAGCTCTTCTTCCGATGCCTGGCGCGTTGCGTTGACTGTGGACAATATACCGCCGCCCGCCTGTAACAGTTCTTCATAAGTTGCCCCCTTCAAGCGCAATTCGAATTCCCTGGCGCGGTTACCCCCGAAGACAAGATGGGTATGGCAGTCGATCAGGCCCGGAGTAATGCAGCGTCCTTTTACATCAATGATGTCAGGAGTTTTGTCTCGGACATCCAGGGGCAGGGCATCCATACTGCCCAGCCAGCTTATTGAATCACCTGCAGCGGCAATGGCGCCACTTTCAATAAGTCCGTATTCCCCATGTCCAATTGTCATGGTGACGAGTCTTGCATTGACCCATAAACGATCCCACACGTGTAGCTCATTCATCGCGTTATCACTAAAGAGTTGAAAATTATCATTACGGCTATTATAGTAATCATGTAATGACTTGTATATACAAATGGCAAAGTTACAGCGGTTCCCGCCAACCTCGGTCATAAGGGTGGGGTCAGAGTAAAATCACCACCGACTCTGCTATTGCCAACGTCACCGGCGATTTTACTCTGGCCCCGGCATTCAGCGGGAATTGCCGGCAAATTCAAGCAAAAGCAACTGGTTCGTTTTTCAGAGGAACAAGATGAACAGTACGGTAAGAAAAGAAAAAACAGAAGCGCCTCGTCATGTGATACGGGCTCCCCGCGGGCCCCGGCTCTCGGCAAAATCCTGGCAGACGGAGGCGCCGCTCAGGATGATCATGAATAACCTGGACCCTGATGTCGCTGAACGGCCGAATGACCTGATCGTTTATGGAGGAATTGGCAAGGCAGCCCGCAACTGGGCTTGTTTTGACAGCATCGTAGAGACACTTAAGGAATTAAACCTGGACGAGACCCTTTTGATCCAGTCCGGCAAGCCTGTCGGCGTGGTTAAAACTCACTCCGATGCTCCCCGGGTGCTGATTGCCAACTCCAACCTGGTTCCGGCCTGGGCAGACTGGGAGCACTTCAATGAACTCGACCGCATGGGCCTGATGATGTTCGGACAGATGACGGCCGGTTCATGGATTTATATTGCCAGCCAGGGAATCGTTCAGGGCACCTATGAAACCTTCGCGGAGATGGGGCGGCAACACTATAACGGCAACCTCAAGGGAAAGTGGATACTGAGCGCCGGTCTGGGCGGTATGGGCGGCGCCCAGGCGCTTGCGGCAACCATGGCCGGCGCCTCGATTTGTGTGGTCGAATGCCAGGAGAGCCGGATCGACTTCAGAATTCGAACGGGCTATGTCGATAAGAAGGCGACAAACCTTGTTTCCGCATTGACCATGCTGAACAATGCCGCCGGCAAGGGTGAGGCAGTGTCCATCGGTCTGTTGGGCAATGCGGCCGAACTGCTTCCGGAGATGATCAGGCAGGGTATCCGGCCGGATGCGGTAACTGATCAGACTTCTGCCCACGACCCGGTAAACGGCTACTTGCCGGCAGGCTGGTCGATTGATGAATGGGAGGCGCAACGCCGCCGGGACCCTGTCGCGGTAGCTGCCGCGGCAAGGCGCTCGATAGCGGTTCATGTACAAGCCATGCTGGATTTTCAAAAAGCCGGTATCCCCGTCTTTGATTACGGCAATAACATCCGCCAGGCGGCAAAGGATGAAGGTGTCGACAACGCGTTCGATTTTCCCGGATTCGTGCCGGCCTATATCCGTCCCTTGTTCTGCCGCGGCATCGGACCATTCCGTTGGGTAGCCTTATCCGGCGACCCGGAGGACATTTACAAAACGGATAAAAAGGTCAAGGAACTTATCCCGGATGATCCGCACCTGCATAACTGGCTTGATATGGCGGAACAGAGGATTCAATTCCAGGGTCTGCCGGCGCGGATATGCTGGGTTGGCCTGGGGCAGCGTCACCGTCTTGGCCTGGCGTTCAATGAGATGGTAAAGACCGGGGAACTGGCCGGTCCGATTGTGATAGGGCGGGACCACCTGGATTCCGGCTCTGTCGCCAGCCCGAACCGGGAAACCGAGGCCATGAAAGACGGCTCTGATGCCGTTGCCGACTGGCCCCTGCTGAACGCCCTGGTAAATACGGCCAGCGGCGCTACCTGGGTGTCGATACACCATGGGGGAGGAGTAGGCATGGGTTATTCAATACACGCCGGCCTGGTCGTACTCTGTGACGGCACCGACGGCGCCGCAAGGCGCATTGAACGGGTGTTATGGAATGACCCGGCATCGGGTGTTATGCGCCATGCCGATGCGGGCTACGACGCGGCGGTTGATTGCGCAGGGGAACACGGGTTGTTATTGCCGATGCTTACGTAGACAACGCGATGAGAAAAACAAAGGTAATGCTTGAAGCAGGTAATGCCTCCCTGGCGCTATTGCGAAAGATTGCTTTCAACCCTGTCGAAGTCGAACTGCGAAAACCCGATTACGAAGCCGTAAACAGGTCGAGCGAGACGATTGCGCGATTATGCGCATCGGATAAGGCGATATACGGCGTCAACACGGGGTTTGGTAAACTGGCCCAGACCCGGATTGCTGTTGAAAGACTGACTGAACTTCAACACAACCTGGTGTTGTCGCACAGTTCCGGTGTCGGTCCCGGATTGAACGGCAACATCGTTCGCTTGATGCTGGTCCTGAAAATCCTGGCCCTGGCCAGGGGCTATTCCGGTGTTCGCAGGGAAGTCATTGACGCACTGCTCGCATTAATCAACCATGAAGTGTATCCGTATATCCCGGCAAAAGGCTCAGTCGGCGCCTCAGGGGACCTGGCGCCGCTTGCGCATATGGGCGCCGCACTGACCGGCGCCGGCAAGGTGCAACACAAGGGTACGACCATCAGCGCAATGGATGGCCTCAGGCTTGCCGGCTTATCCCCATTGACGCTGGGGCCGAAAGAAGGACTGGCCTTAATCAACGGAACACAGGCCTCGACCGCCATCGCGCTGTATCATTTCTTCGAAATCGAGGACATATTTGCCGCCGCGCTGATAACCGGTTCGCTTTCGGTCGATGCCATGAAAGGGAGTGACGCGCCCTTCGATCCGCGCATTCATGAACTGCGCGGACAACAAGGCCAGATCGACGTGGCGAAGATCTACAAGACACTTCTGGCCGGCAGTGAAATACGCGCATCCCATATCAATTGCGAGAAAGTGCAGGATCCCTATTCATTGCGCTGTCAACCCCAGGTCATGGGCGCGGTCCTGGATACCCTGAGATTTGCCGCAGTAATACTGGCGACGGAGGCAAATGCAGTCACCGATAATCCCCTGATATTCAGTGACACGGATGAGGCCGTATCAGGCGGTAATTTTCATGCCGAGCCGGTTGCATTCGCCGCTGATTTGCTGGCGATTGCCGCGGCGGAAATCGGCGCCATTACCGAGCGGCGAATTGCCAACCTGGTCGATCCGGCGCTGAGCTTGTTACCCGCGTTCCTGGTTGAAGAACCCGGTTTGAACTCCGGGTTCATGGCGGCACAGGTAACCGCTGCGGCATTGGCTTCGGAGAACAAGACGCTGGCGCACCCGGCCAGTGTCGACAGCCTGCCTACTTCCGCCAACCAGGAAGACCATGTGTCCATGGCTACTTTTGCAGCCAGGAAACTGGGTGACGTTGCCGATAATGTTGCCGGGGTCGTCGCTATTGAATTTCTTGCCGCCGGCCAGGCGATTGAGTTCCACAAACCCTGGCAAACATCGGAACTGCTTCAACCTGTCGTGCATAAACTCAGGGAACACGTTCCGGCTTATGCACGTGATCGTTATTTCTCGCCGGATATGGAAACGGCCAAAAAAATTATTGCTTCCCGGGATTTCTCGATTGATATCGTGGATGTCATGCCGAGTTATGTCTGATACTTTTGAGTATCATCAGGGCGAAGGCCCTGTTCTCATCAGTTTTCCGCATGACGGAACAGAATTCCCCCCCCATATCAAACGCAGACTTAACCGGCATGGCATAAATAACACGGATTGTGACTGGCATGTAAGCGAGCTTTATCGAAATGTCATCAGTAGTGATATCAGCCGGATTAAAGCAAGGTTTTCCCGTTATGTGGTCGATTTGAATCGCCCGCCTGACGGCGGGTTGTTGTATCCGGGCAGGATGGAAACCGGGATCTGTCCGCTGACGACCTTTGACGGTGTTCCGATATATCTGCCCGGAGAACAACCCGGTGAATACGAAATACGCACTCGTATCGAAACATACTGGCAACCGTATCACGACCGGCTACAATCCGAATTAAAACGCATCAGGGACAGGCACGGCTATGCGATTCTATGGGAGGCGCATTCCATTCGTGGGGAGGCGCCGGAATTGTTTGACGGAGAATTACCGGATTTGAATTTCGGTACTGCCGGCGGTCGTTCGTGCGGGGAAACGATTATCGCTCCCATAGTGAAGTACGCCGGCAACGCTTCAGACTACAGTGTTGCATTTAACGGTCGATTTAAAGGCGGATATATAACCCGGCATTACGGCGCCCCCAAAGAAGGCATCCATACAATTCAACTGGAAATCAACCAGGACAACTACCTGGTAAATTCAGAACAGCCCGAAATCCACCAGGAAAAAGCCCTGCGCCTATCCCGCCTGTTGAAGGCGCTGATTGCTATAATACCGGCGCCACGATAAGGGACTAATCATTTCCCCAAATGGATGGCTCGCTATGACCGTTTCCGCACCCTCACGTTCCCGACGCGCCTTGCTCACCGAGGACCGCTTCATGGATCACTTGCAAGCCCGGCTTGAAATACTTCTCCTATGAAATGTTCCGAATAGTGGTGCGATGCGAAGGGTCTGCACAAATTCGATTAACCGAAGACATCTTAGCTCCCTTCTTTTGTCAAGCTTTCCGTCGATTTTTGTGTAGTAGTTATAATCATGGCAATTCTTCGCGCAATCTCGGTGAAGTACATTACTTCTTCGGGGAGTAGTGGGCGGTCAAGGATGGCCTGTTCTCGGTAGGAGAGCCATTTCTTGAGGACTTGATAGCCGCCGAGCTTGTAGTTCCAGATGGCGGCGGGGACGTTACGCCAGAATGCGCGTTTGTTCAAATACACATCTAACGTCTTTTCGCCGAGAGTGGGTATCGCTGTTCCCATTATGGTGCGTTCATCCGGAGTGTATTCGCGCTCGACGATATAGCCTTGGCCCGGCATTACTGCTTTGCCTGTTCCGTAGTGGCCCCAGTCGGCGGTCAGTTCAAAGTCTTTACCTGTCATGTTGCGACCATCGGTGGTGGCAGGCACGGCGAGGACAGTGACCTCCGGGCGCAAGGTTCCGGTGGTGATGCCGGGGACAGGAGTTTCGGGGTCAAGCAGCGCCGCGAGTTCGCGGCCGCGGGCTGCCGATGCAACGAGCGCCTCAACTGCGCCTTCAGTGTTTCCTTCGTGCCAGCCAGGAAGCGGGATACGCGGCCATTCCATGCGGAGCGCTCCCACGTTAGCTTCGCGGTAAATTGGATCGTGTAGGGTAGCGAGGACATGGTGGAAGAGGTCGTCTACATCCGCGCCGAGACATTGCAGATAATCTTGCGCGGTCCCGGACAAGTTGGGGCGGCGTTGTATTTTGTTGCCGTCGGTTTTGGAACTGTCATCCAAAAGGTAGGCGGGGAAGAAACTCGAAAGTCCGTTGCCAAAGTTATCGGAAAGATGACGAACCAGGGTTCCTCGTGAATAATCTTCCCTGGCTTCCCGTTCGCGTGCTTCAAGCCATACATTGTCCTTAAACACATGCGGTTTATAGTCGGGACGTGGGCGATCAAGCAGGCTGCTTTCAGCTTCCCAATAAAGCCAGCGGATATCAAAAGGTCGATAAGAGAATCGAATGAAATTAGCATCAATCGGCCCACCGCGTTCGAGCAGTGCGTCCCGTAGTGCCGTGGACTTTATCGTACCTGGATAGCGCTGTGTAATCTCATCATGGCTTAGGTTCCCGTCGAAATAATCACCAATACGCTTTTTGAGTCGGTCGAGATCCGTATCAACGAGAAATGAGTCACGGCTAGTTTTGACGCCAGGAAACGATACTGGAAATAAATCTGGCAGAGCAGGCCAGTTGAACCAATCTTCGCTGACCGCCGTTTGCACGAAAGGTAAACCGAGTGGCAAGACCGGCTTGACGACTTCATAGAGCTTGTCCGGTTCTGTCTCCTCCGTCTCAATCAACTCTTCGCGCTTGGCCTGTCCCCACAGATGCCGAAAGCCGATCTCTTCAGTTGGCACATGAGCGGCATTGCGCACCAGCGTTGTAATCGCCGTGCCGACTTGAATACCCACCGGGTCACTTTCCGTCGAAAAAATGCTCGGGTCTGGCGAACCATCCGGCGCGACTTTGCCGGTCTTGTATTTGTCGCCGTTCAAGCAGTCAATCCGTATCGCGTCGAACGCCTCCAGATAGCGCTCCCGCATTCCCGTAAATGACAGCCCGTCGAGCCAGGAATAGTTGGAGATGAAGCACACCACGCCTTGGCCCGTCCTAGCAATACGCCGCTCCGCCATGCGAAAAAAGCGCACATAGAGATCGTTCAGCCCTTGGCCTTCGGGTCGGCGCACTCGCTTGGTCATGCGGTAGGCTTCTGAAAGTTCCCGCTCCTCGTCCACAGCCATGCCGGCAAAACCGTTATAGGGCGGATTGCCCAAAATCACCAGGATCGGCGTCTCCCGCTTCACCCGATCGGCGCGGTCGCGCTCTTCCTCCAGTTCAGGGAAAGGTAATGGTTTTGTTGCGCGTGGTTCCCAGCCGGTCAGTGCATTGGTAAGGAAGACCTGGGCGCGCTCCTTCCCATCATCGGCCAACGCCGCGTCGAGTTCCTGCATGGTCAGGCCGACCTGCAAATGGGCGACGACAAACGGCGCCGGCATAATCTCAAAGCCGAACACGCGCCTGGTCGCTGCCTCCTTTACCCGCGCGCCGGCAAGGGCGCCCAGCCCCCGATTTTCCAGGTTGGCGGCAATGCGTCGCAACACTTCGGCCAGGTACGCCCCGGTGCCGCAGCACGGGTCGAGCACATAGACGTTATCCGCAGCCAGTCCATCGGGAATGTCGAG
>JAPPLI010000110.1:81732-88544 GCA_028819495.1 Gammaproteobacteria bacterium
AAACACGCCGTAGAACAGCGTCTGTACCAGTGTCGAGTGAAAAAACCGCGCCCCTTTTTCACCCTCAAAGCGAACGCCGAGCGCCTCTTCCAGCGCTGCCTGTACCGCTGCCAATGACGGCGCGTCGCCCGCGGCCTCAACCCGCGCCAGCCCATCGCGGGCATGAGACGCCAGCAGCCAGGCCAGGTCCTTGGGTTCGGCCAGCCGCGCCCGGTGTGACAACGCGCGCACAAGATATTCGCTCAGTCCCACGCTCACTTTATGGGCGAGTTTACGCGGGGTCTCCAGCAAGCGGTCAAACTCCTCCGCGTTATTCGAAATCCGGAAGCCTTCCAACTTTGCCGGACCGCCCGCGGCATCTTCGCCAATCAGAATGAAATCGCGGGTGTTGGTGACAAGTACCAGGCGGTAACGATCCCAGTAACGGCTGACCTGGTCGCTATCGGCGGTCTGCCAGGCATCATCATCTGCGGGCTTTACCTCTACAACGCCGCGTTCAGGAATTTGTCCTTCCTTCGGGCGTCCCTTCTGCACCTGCCTTGCCGCGTAGAGACCGAAATCGGGATGGCCCGCGCCCTGGTCGGCCAACTCGCTGATGCAGAACGTTTTCGGTTTGAGTGTCGCCCCGACTGCGTTCAACAGGTTGCCCAACGGCAAGTAACTGGACCGCTCCCCGGTGGCGCCACCCGAGGCCCGTACTTGTCGCAGGCCGGTAAAGTAATCCTCAACCGCTGTCGTCAGCCGAGACATTTTCCACTGCTATCAAGACGCGAAATTCCCTTTTTCATGGTTGCTTTCGATCAACCTGTTATTTCGGCTGATTATTCTCCGTGAGTTGTTGCCGTTTGAGCGCTTCATCAAGCATTTTACTGGTTTCAGGTTCAGACCTCAGAATTTCCTGGACTTTCGGATCCTGAAAGAACCTTATAGCGGCTTCTTCAAGAAGCTCGGATACTTCCTCTCTGGAACGTTGCTTTATTTTAAACATGGCTGGTAGTCTCTCCCTGAAAACACATGTTTATGTCAAGGGCACCTCTAAAAATTAGAGGTGCCCGTGCAGCATAAGGATATGCTGCCATTTTTAATCACGTAAGTGATTGAAAATGAAGGAAACGGAAAATCGCACTTTTCCGTTTCCGTCTCTGAAAATGCCACGGATGGCATTTTTAGAGGTTCCTTCAAGTATAGCCCTGTGATTCAAGCAATACAATACCGGACACAAGCCCGACAATAACGTCTGTATCAAGCTGCGAGTCGATGAGGTTTATCCCCACGTGGATGGGGGACACACCTGCTGCACCGGTGGATGATGATGCAAGTTTTCTAAACCCGTGTCATGGTCGCACGGCCGGTTGAGTGCGATCAGGATTGATCTGTTAGAATACAATTCCGAACATCCGGGTTTGACATTCCCTTGAAACTTGCCAGTTTTGAAGCTGTGGCCAAAGCGCTGCAAGATGCGGACGTGCGTTATCTTGTGGCGGGCGGCCTTGCGGTGATTGCGCATGGTCACTTGCGGGTGACGGGTGACATGGACGTAGTCATACAACTCAAGTCGGACAATCTGCTTTCCGCTTTTCGAGCGCTGACTGACCTGGGCTATCGTCCGACAGTACCCGTGACCGCGGAACAATTTGCCGATGACAAGCAACGCCGGCAATGGATCAGGGATAAAGAGATGCGTGTTCTTAACCTGTACAGCGATCAGCATCCGTTTAACAGCGTGGATATTTTTGCTGTTGAACCGTTTGATTTCGATCTTGAATACGAACAAGCGCTGCTTGGAGAAATCTCTCCGGGGGTTTCAGTGCACTTTGTTTCTCTTTCCACCTTGATTAAAATGAAGAAAATCTCCAACAGGGCACGGGATATTGACGATATTGAGCACCTGGAAATAATCCGGGGCGATAAGGAGAACAATGACACAAATACCTGATGAGAACTGGTCCTCTGTCACCTGGGAAGGCAGTCGCCGGGAACAACTGCGACGTGCGCAACGTCTTACAATTCGTGAACGTTTGCAGGCCGCAGAGGGGTTAAGCGAGATGTTGCGACATTTCCGGCAACTGAGAAGTGCGGGAAAATTCAGGTATAAGGATGGATATTCAGAAAGCTGAATTGTGTGTGCCTGCCTCTGATCAGGTATCGGCCATGCGACGGATCTAAAATACCTGTCAGCCTTTGATGCACATTACCTGTTTCAATGTGTGAATGACCTCAACCAGGTCTGTTTGCGCCTCCATCACCGCTCCGCCGCCGGGTTGACCAGCGCTGCTTCAGAACTTTTATTCCATCCCGGAGTCTCAACTGGTGTAGAAATAACAAACCTGGAGTCCCACTATGAAAACAACGGCCCTTGTCGTTGCCTGCCTGGTGATAGTGATGGTCGCGCCGGGGGCAACATTTGCTCATGATTGTGCCCCCCTGACCACAGTTACATCAGGCCGTAATCCTTGTAATCACTATGGAGCCGATTGTTCCTATAGATTGAGGGGGTTGTATCGTGACCTGATTCGCGCACAGGAACGCGGGAAGGATACCCGCCGGCATGAAAGACGGATAATGGAATATTTTGCCTACCGTGAACGAAAGGTGCGAGAAGACATCAATAGGATGCAAGAAAATATCGATATGATTTTAAAACGCTATTAACACGGCCAACTCCTGAATGGCGCTCCCTGTCATTTCTCGTCTTTAGCAGTAAACATTGACATTCGAGTGCTCGTTTGCCATGATTAAAGCAGGGACGCGCATTAGTGCCGCCTCGCTTACGGCACGCTGGAGGAGGGCTTGGGTTAAGGGGGTATAGAAGTGAAAAATGTTGGGCAATTTAACTTTGGAGCGGTGTATGTGCTGTTACTTTGCCTGTCGGTTCCAACCACCGCCATATCCGACGATTCCCTGTTGATTGCGCAGGGGCAGGATTTATACGAGACGAACTGCGTATTCTGCCACCAGGCAGATGCTATCGGAAAGGCAGGATTTGCGCCGTCCCTCACTAACCCTGAATTTTTATCCAGCGTGTCGGACGAGTTCCTGCTCGGGACGATTCGCGACGGCCGCCCGGGTACGGGCATGCCCCCGTTTGCCCACCTTGGAGAGGACGGGATCCGGGCCATAGGCGTATGGCTCAGGGCCCATTCGGAGTTGCCCGACCGTTCCACTGAAATTGACAGCCAACCCGAAGCCCGGGGAGATCCCAGGGCAGGAAAGCTCCTGTTCGACGGGATTTGCGCCACCTGCCATGGCTCCTATGGCGATGGCTATATCGCAGGCGGCACTGGCACTGCCATCGGCAAGGCCGGTTTTCTCAATATGGCATCCGACGGCTTTATCCGTAATACCATAAAGTACGGCCGTTCCAATACCCGCATGCTGGGATTCTCGGGCCCCGCAGGGTTGGCGAACCTCACCGATCAGGAGATCGACGATATCATTGTTTATCTGCGCGAACTGGAAAAGCAGAATCATTAGGAGAACATTATGAAACGATTTAAGACCAGCAGGAGGGATTTCCTGAAAAGCGGCGCATTCATTACCGGTTCTGCCGCGGGCGCAAGCTTGTATGTAGGCAGCAACCCGGAACTGGAAGCGGCGCCCGCTCCCGCGGGCAGCGTGACGCGCGGCACCGCCCTGGCGCAATGCCCTTACTGCGGCGTCGGCTGCGGCACTATCATACAAACGGAGAACGGCAAGATTGTTTCCATGCGTCCGGACAAGGACCACCCGACCAATTACGGCCTGCAATGCATCAAGGGCCTGACGGCTGCGGAACCCATGTACATCGATCGCATGGAAGGTGATCCATACGTGCGTAAGGATGTCTGGGAGGAATGGAACAAGCCCGGTCATGGAGATATGGATTTTGTCAGCAAGAGTAAGGGCTCTTTCGATGAAGAGCATTTTGTGCGGGTGCCTTATGAACAGGCATCAGGATTAGTAGCGCACAAGATCGCACACTTTGCGAAGAAGTATACCGGGAATTCCATTGCCCTGTACGGCTCCGGTCAGCTGACCATGGAAGGCCAGTACCTGGAAAACCTGTTTATGAAGGGTGTCCTCGGTTCCAATACCATTGAAGCGAATGCCAGGATGTGCATGACCTCCGCGGTAACGGGCTATTTTGCATCGTTAGGATCTGACACGCCGCCGCTGGCTTATGAGGACATTGAACTCAGCGACATGATCATGCACTTCGGGCATAACGCCCGGGAATCGCATCCGATTATCTTCTGGCGGGCGGCTGACCACAAAAAGAAAAAGGATATCCCGACGGTCGTGGTTGATCCTCGCCGCACCGGTACAACCCAGGGTTATGAAGATATCAACCCGGAAAACAGCGTACATGTGCCGGTTCTCAACGGCGATATCAGTTTTTTGAATGCGTTTGCCCATGTCCTGATCAAGGAACATCCTGATGTCATCGATTGGGAGTTTGTAAAGGATCATGCTACCGGTTGGCAGGAATATTCCAGCGGGGTATTACAGAATTACAGCCCGGAACAGGTACAGGACCGCATGGGTTCGGATGAAGTCACCCCTGAACTGATACGCCGCGTAGCCGGCATGTTTGCCGATGCCACGCGCAAACGCCTGGAGCGCAGCAAGAAAAGTCACGCGGCCGGTTACGGCGGCGTGATCATAATGTGGGGGATCGGTTACAACCAGCATATCCACGGCCAGCACAACGTCATCTCCATCATCAACCTGCTGGCTTTAACGGGCAACCTGGCCAAGCCCGGCTGCGGTCCGTTTTCGATGACGGGCCAACCGAATGCGATGGGCGAACGCTTTACCGGCGGCTTGACGGGACGCCTGCCGTTTAATGAACCGTTATCCAACCTGAAACATCTTGCGCACATGGCAAAGTCCTGGCGCGTCCCTGAACAGAACCTGGAACGCGCGCTCAAATCGGAGAATCCGGGCTATGCGGTAGGAATGATGGAACGCGCCCTGAAGGATGAGGTCAAGGCGATGTTCCTGGTGTATGCGACGCATATTGATTTACCGGACCAGCAGAACCTGATCCGTCCGGCGCTGATGAAAACATTCAACATAGTGCAGGAGATCTATCGCCATGCCCCCAATAATCTCTATGCGGACGTCATCTTTCCCGCAGCGACCTGGGGCGAGGTGACAGGTGTCTATATCAGTTCGGAACGCCGCATCAACATTTGCGACAAGGCTGCCGAACCGCCTCCCGGGTGTCACCCGGATATGGACATGGTGATCGACAAGGGGAAGGAAGTCGCGCACCTGATGGGGCTTGATGCGGATACGATATTCCCCTACCGGAAACGGGAAGACGGCACCTACGACGCCGAGGAGGTATTCCGGGATGTCATCCAGGCGTCTGCCGGGACGGATACCGACCTGACGGGGATCCTCGAAGTGGAGAAAGTGGACAATGTCAGTCCGTATGAGCAGATACGCAAGCTGCGCGGTATCCAGTGGCCGGCCCCCACTTACGCCATTGCCAGGGGCGGCGGCACCAAGCGCCGGTACATGTTGCAGGAAGGTGACTGGGAGAGCCGGCCGTACGGTTATTTCAGGACAAAAGACGGCAAGGTGCACTTCAAGTTGTGTGAACAGGACTATAGCGACCGCAAACGCGTCACGGATAAATTGATGGAGTTCGGCGACAAGGAAGGCGTGTATACCATCGATAATATCGCCCTGCTTGAAGAGGCCCGCGACAAGGGGCTGACCCCGGATCTCCCCGATGAGGATTTCCGCGGGAATAACTGGCAGGACATACCCGCGGACAAATACCCCTACTGGCTCGGCCTGGGCGTGGTTTATGAACATTTTCATACGGCCAAATCCAACCGCAGCGCGACTACCCGCCGCCTGGTGCCGGAGCAGTATGTTGAAATGCATCCGGATGATGCGAAGACTTTGGGCATAGAAGATGGTGACAAGGTGAGGCTCATTACCCGGCGCGGCAATTACGAAGCCAGGGCGCAGGTGGGCACTAACAGCCTGGTGAAGCCTGCGCGCAATTCGGTGCCGCGGGGATACATGTTCAGCCCTTGGAACCTGTCGGTTGCCGACAGTGCAGACCCGAAAAAGAACAAATGGCTGGTTAATAATACATCCAGCCGGGTCTGGGACTTGATATCGGGCCAAGTGGATTTCAAAAAACTCGCTTGCAGGATTGAGAAGGTATAGCGGCCGGGCCGATGTTGCAGACGGGATTCAGGTGAGGGGTAACGGATTACGTTGCCCCTTTTGCGCAGGGTGGCAAATATGAAACGCAGGAAATTTTTACAGGACCTGATTTCCACAGCAACCGCCATGGCTGCTGCGCCCGCTGTGGAGGCGCGGGTTGCTCAAAAGACGGGAATTCGTTACCTGCGCCCGCCCGGTTCCCTGGACGAAGCCAAGTTTGTCAGCCGTTGTATACGTTGCGGCCAGTGCGGCGAGGCATGCCCCAACCGCTGCATAAAATTTTTCGGGACGGAAAACGGCTTCAGTTCTTACGGCACTCCGTACATAACGCCGCGGGAACAGGCCTGTATCCTGTGTATGAAATGCGGTGACGTGTGTCCGACCGGGGCCATTCAATCCATAACGCGTGAGGCGGAAACCATCCTGGATTCCGTCGCCATGGGTAAAGCCCGCGTCAATGAAAGCCTGTGCCTGTCCTACCAGGGAAAATCATGCGGCGTCTGTTACCGGGCCTGCCCGTTACCCGACATCGCCATCAAGGTGGGCTGGATGGAACAACCCCATGTGCAGGACGCCTGTGTAGGTTGCGGCCTGTGTGAGCGTTCGTGCATCCAGATACCGCAGGCAATCCGGGTGATTCC
>JAPPLI010000188.1 GCA_028819495.1 Gammaproteobacteria bacterium
ATGAGACCGACCCGACGAGACCGCCAACTGTCGATGTTAGCGGGAGCATCTGATTTTTAAGATTCAGTGTTGACAGCTTGAATAAAATATATGACAATCGCGGGCTTGCTTAAAACCGGAGGGGTACCCAAGCGGTCAACGGGGGCAGACTGTAAATCTGCTGGCGACGCCTTCGTAGGTTCGAATCCTACCCCCTCCACCACAAGGTGCAGGGGGCAGGAATACAGTATCAGGAAAAGATACGGGCTGATATTGAAACGGTAGCGATTCCGCCCGGTTTGCCTGGCGGGTGTAGTTCAATGGTAGAACCTCAGCCTTCCAAGCTGATGGCGTGGGTTCGATTCCCATCACCCGCTCCAGTAACAGGGGTCAAGCCGGTATCGACGCCCATATAGCTCAGTCGGTAGAGCACTTTCTTGGTAAGGAAGAGGTCACCGGTTCAATTCCGGTTATGGGCTCCATGAATGATGGTTATGAAAAGAAACGTTTAACACTGAGGAGAAAATTGCATGTCCAAGGAAAAATTTCAGCGAACGAAACCCCACGTCAACGTGGGAACGATCGGTCACGTAGATCACGGGAAGACAACTCTGACGGCCGCCATCACAATGGCAATGGCCGCGCGTTACGGTGGGGAAATCAAAGCGTACGACCAGATTGACAATGCGCCGGAAGAGCGCGAACGCGGCATCACGATTGCAACCGCGCACGTTGAATACGAGAGCGAGAACCGCCACTATGCCCATGTGGACTGCCCGGGCCATGCGGACTACGTAAAGAACATGATTACCGGCGCAGCCCAGATGGACGGCGCGGTGCTGGTGGTGAGCGCTGCGGACGGCCCCATGCCGCAGACCCGTGAACACATCCTGCTGGCGCGCCAGGTGGGTGTGCCGAAGATAGTGGTATACCTGAACAAGGCCGACCAGGTGGATGACGACGAGTTGCTGGAACTGGTTGAGCTGGAAGTGCGGGAACTGCTTGACGCCTACGAGTTCCCGGGTGACGACACGCCGGTCATTACGGGCAGCGCGCTGCAGGCGCTGAATGGCGAAGACACCGAACTGGGCCTCAAATCAATCGACCGCCTCATGGAAGCGATGGACGAGTACATCCCGATACCGGAACGCCCCGTGGACCAGCCCTTCCTGCTGCCCATTGAGGACGTGTTTTCCATCAGCGGCCGCGGCACCGTGGTCACCGGCCGGGTGGAGCGCGGCATAGTCAAGGTAGGGGAAGAGGTGGAAATCGTTGGAATTCGCGACACCGCCAAGACTACCTGCACGGGCGTGGAGATGTTTCGCAAGCTGCTTGACGAGGGCCAGGCCGGCGACAACGTGGGCGTATTGCTGCGTGGAACGAAACGCACCGAGGTGGAGCGCGGCCAGGTGGTGTGCAAGCCCGGCAGCATCACGCCGCACACGAAATTCGAATGCGAGGTGTATGTGCTGAGCAAGGAAGAGGGAGGGCGCCATACGCCGTTTTTCAATAATTATCGCCCGCAGTTTTATTTCCGGACCACCGACGTGACCGGCGCGGTTGAGTTGCCGGAAGGTTCGGAGATGGTGATGCCGGGCGATAACATCAGCATGACCGTGGACCTGATATCGCCTATCGCGATGGAAGACGGCCTGCGTTTTGCGATACGTGAAGGAGGCCGTACCGTAGGCGCCGGCGTGGTCAGCAATATTATCGAATAGCCGGCTGTAATTCTTGGCATCTTTTGTTAATTCTCAATAGGCCAGTAGCTCAATTGGCAGAGCGGCGGTCTCCAAAACCGCAGGTTGGGGGTTCGATTCCCTCCTGGCCTGCCAACAGGATGCGCCGTGCCTGACCGGGGCGGCGTAGTAGCTTGAGTGATGAGTTCAGAGACAGTGAACGTGAAGTTTGACCTGGTAAAACTGGTCATTGCAGCGCTTGTCGTCATTGCTGCGGTTGTCGGTTTCTATGTGTTTGATGATCAGTCAACGCCGTTACGGGTAGCAGGATTGCTGGCGGCAACAGGAGTTGCCGCCTGGATTGGTTTGCAGACGGAACCCGGCAGGAGATTCTGGAATTTCCTGCAGGATGCCCAGTTCGAAGTGCGCAAGGTAGTCTGGCCGACGCGCCAGGAGACATTGCAGACGACGCTGCTCGTGATAGGAGTGGTCATCCTGGCCGCACTGATACTGTGGGGGCTGGATGCGGTACTGGGCTGGGCAATCAGGTTATTGATAGGCGGTCCAGGAGGGTAGGCCGGTGGAACTTAAGTGGTACGTGGTGCAGGCCTATTCCGGCCATGAACAGAACGTGATGCGTTCGCTGAAGGAACGCATCGAGCGGAGTGACCTCAAGGATCAGTTCGGTGAGATCCTGGTGCCTACCGAGGAAGTTGTGGAAATGCGCGACGGCAAGAAGCGCAAGAGTGACCGCAAGTTCTTCCCGGGCTATGTGCTGGTCCAGATGGATATGAATGACGCGACCTGGCACTTGGTCAAGGAAGCGCCCCGGGTACTGGGCTTTATCGGCGGGACAACCGACAGGCCGGTGCCGATCTCCGCTGATGAGGCCAATTCCATCCTGCAGCGGGTAGAGGACGGGGCGGACAAACCGAGGCCGAAGATATTGTTCGAACCGGGCGAGGTGGTCCGGGTCAACGACGGACCGTTTACGGATTTTAACGGCGTGGTGGAAGAAGTGAATTATGAAAAGAGTCGATTACGGGTTTCCGTATTGATCTTCGGACGCTCAACCCCTGTGGAGCTTGAGTTTACCCAGGTGGAGAAGGAGTAGAGACAATATTGCTGCGTAATCCGCAGGAGTAAGACAGTGGCAAAGAAAACCGGTTCAAAGAAAATCAGCGCCTATATCAAGTTGCAGGTGCCGGCGGGGCAGGCAAACCCGAGCCCCCCGGTCGGCCCGGCGCTGGGTCAGCACGCGTTGAATATCATGGAGTTCTGCAAGGCATTCAATGCGCAGACCCAGAATATGGAGGAAGGTCTGCCCGTACCGACAATCATCACCGTCTATACGGACAAGAGTTTCTCGTTCATAACGAAAACGCCCCCGGCTTCCTACCTGTTGAAAAAGGCCGCGGGAATAGAAAGCGGCAGCGGTACGCCCAACACCGACAAGGTCGGCAGGGTGACGCGGGCTCAACTTGAGGAAATCGCAAAAGCCAAGGACCCTGACCTGACCGCGATGGACCTCGATGCGGCGGTACTTACCATCGCCGGAACGGCAAGAAGCATGGGTATCGAGACGGAGGTGGCCTGAGATGGCAAGATTATCGAAGCGCGTGCGCGAGACCAGGGAAAAATTCGATGCAGGGAAATCCTATGCAGTTCTTGATGCTCTCAACCTGCTCAAGGAGAACGCAACGGCGAAGTTTGACGAGACTGTAGAGGTAGCCATCAACCTCGGCGTAGACCCAAGAAAATCCGACCAGATCGTCCGGGGATCGACCGTGTTGCCCCAGGGAACGGGCAAGGTCGTCAAGGTAGCCGTGTTTGCCCAGGGTGACCAGGCCGACGAGGCCAAGGCTGCCGGCGCCGAATACACAGGCATGCAGGATCTGGCTGAGCAGATTCAGGGTGGGATGATGGATTTCAATGTTGTCATTGCCGCGCCTGATGCCATGCCGGTGGTGGGCAAGCTGGGTAAACTGCTCGGACCCCGCGGATTGATGCCCAACCCGAAAACGGGCACGGTGACAAAGGATACCGGCCAGGCAGTACGCAATGCAAAAGCGGGCCAGGTTCGTTACCGCACGGACAAGAACGGGATCATCCATTGCGGCATAGGCAAGACATCGTTTGCCGCAGAGGCCTTGAAGGACAACCTGGATACCCTGCTGGCAGACCTGAAAAAGGCGAAGCCGAGCACTTCCAAGGGTATCTACCTGAAAAAAATCAGTCTTTCCACCACCATGGGTCCAGGCATCATGGTTGACCAGGCGGCGTTGTAGTCAGCGGAGGCGGATAATGGGTCTTTCACTGGAACAGAAGCAGGCCGTTGTGGCTGAAGTCGCGGCAGTGGCCGCCGCGGCCCCCGCGGCCATCGCGGCAGAGTACAAGGGGCTGGACGTCGCCGAAATGACAGCGTTAAGACGCTCGGCCCGCAGCGCGGGGGTTTATCTCAGGGTGGTTCGGAACACCCTGGCGCGCCGCGCCCTGGAAGGAACGCAATTTGAATGTATGCGCGAGACACTTACCGGTCCGTTGCTCCTGGCCTTTTCCAACGAGGAACCGGGATCGGCGGCAAAGGTGATTCGCGATTTCGCCAGGGAAAATGAAAAGCTGGTCGTCCGGCTTATTGCCGTGGACGGGCAGCTGCTTGATACCGCGCAGATTGAAAGCGTTGCGAATATGCCGACCCAGGACCAGGCGCGGGCCATGTTGCTGGGTCTGTTGCAGGCCCCGCTCAGCAAGTTCCTGCGCGTTCTCTCGGAACCGGAAGCGAAATTCCTGCGCTTGCTTGACGCTCACCGCGAACAACAAGCTAACTAATATTCAGTATGTGTCCAAGAGGAGTAGAAAATGTCTGTCTCAAAAGATGAAATCAAAGCGGCCTTGAGCAGTATGCCGGTCATGGACCTGGTGGGTCTGATCTCGGAGCTGGAAGAAGAATGGGGCGTCAGCGCCGCTGCGCCCGTCGCGGCCGTGGCTGCAGCCGGCCCTGCTGCAGCGGCGGAAGAAGCCGAGGAACAGACCGAGTTCGACGTGGTCATGAGCAGCTTCGGAAGCAGCAAGGTGCCGGTGATCAAGGTGGTTCGGGCTATTACCGGTATGGGATTGAAAGAAGCGAAAGAGCTGGTGGAAGGTGTACCGGCTACAATCAGGGAAGCAATAGGCAAGGATGAAGCCGAAGAGGTAAAGGCGAAGCTGGAAGAGGCCGGCGCCACGGTTGAACTTAAATAGTTCGACTCTGGTGTATTTTTTGACTGCACCTGTCAAAACCCGGCGCGCGGGAAACGGCGAATGACGGGGACAGATCTGACTCTGTGCCCGTTGTCGGGGGCATGCGTTGATATGTCCCCGTCGCTCGCATGTCTCGCGAGCGGGAAATCTACGGAGGCGGATGCCTGCCTGCAACCCGCATGGGCATGTTCAAGTCCGACCGCTTTCCTCACTTTTCTTCATGATGAGGGTATGTAATGACCTACTCCTACACTGAAAAGAAACGCCTGCGCAAGGATTTCGGAAAAAGACAAAGCATACTGGACGTGCCTTACCTGCTGGCGACCCAGAGAAATTCCTACGATCAGTTCCTGCAATCCGGCCGCGCCCCCGAAGAACGGGAGGGTGCCGGTTTGCATGCCGCGTTCAAGTCGGTCTTCCCGATGGACAGCTATTCGGGCAATGCCGCCCTGGAGTATGTCAGCTACAGGCTGGATGAACCGGCGTTTGACGTCAAGGAATGCAAAATGCGGGGACTCACTTACGCGGCATCGTTGAAGGCCAAGGTAAGGTTGATCATTTACGACAAGGAAGCGGGCCTGAGCAACAAGATAGTGAAGGATATCAGGGAACAGGAAGTCTACATGGGCGAACTCCCGCTGATGACTGAAACCGGGACCTTCGTGATCAACGGCACGGAGCGGGTGATAGTATTCCAGTTGCACAGGTCGCCCGGCGTGTTTTTTGAAAGCGACAAGGGCAAGACCCATTCATCCGGCAAGCTGCTTTATTCCGCCCGCGTGATACCCTACCGCGGGTCCTGGCTGGACTTTGAATTTGACCCGAAAGATATTGTTTACTGCCGTATCGACCGGCGCCGCAAGATCCTGGCGACCATATTATTGCAGGCGCTGGGTTACACCTCCCAGGATATCCTGGACATCTTTTTTGAAACTGACCGGTTCAGACTGGACGAAGACGGTATATACCTGAAACTGATTGCAGGACGCCTGCGCGGGGAAACGGTCACGTTCGATATCGCGGACCAGAATGGAAACGTCATCATAGAAAGTGAAAAGCGTATCAACGTAAGGCACATCCGTGACCTTGAAAAAGCCGGCATCAAGGAACTGAAAGTTCCCGACGAATACCTCGTCGGGAAGGTGCTTGCGAAGGACGCGGTCGATACGGAGACCGGCGAAATCCTGGCGCCGGCCAACGCTGAAATAACGCCGGAAATCCTGGAGACCCTGCAACAGCCGGGCAAGCTGGAACTGGAGACCCTGTTCGTCAACGACCTGAATTGCGGGTCGTTTATTTCCGATACCCTGCGCATGGACCAGACCGAGTCGCAACAGGATGCGCAGATTGAAATTTACCGGGTCATGCGTCCCGGCGAACCGCCGACAAAGGAATCCGCAGAGAACCTGTTCAAGAACCTGTTTTTCTCCCTGGACCGTTATGACCTGTCCGCAGTCGGGAGGATGAAGTTCAATCGCCGGGTTAGCCGCCAGGAGGTTACCGGACCGGGCGTCATCTATGACGGAAAATATTTCAGCCAGCGGAACGATGAATTATCCAAAGGGATGTACGCCGACCTGGGCGATACTTCCGATATCATCCACGTATTGCAGACCCTGATGGACATTCGTAACGGTAAGGGTACTGTTGATGATATCGATCACCTGGGCAACCGCAGGGTGCGGAGCGTCGGGGAAATGGTGGAGAACCAGTTCAGGATCGGACTTGTCCGGCTGGAGCGCGCGGTCAAGGAACGGCTGAGCCTTGCTGAATCCGAGGGACTGATGCCCCAGGAGATCATCAATGCGAAGCCTGTTTCAGCGGTGGTGAAGGAATTCTTCGGCTCGAGCCAGCTTTCCCAGTTCATGGATCAGAACAATCCGTTGTCGGAAATCACCCACAAGCGGCGCATTTCCGCACTCGGTCCCGGCGGGTTGACCCGGGAGCGGGCAGGTTTCGAAGTGCGTGACGTGCACCCGACCCATTATGGCAGGGTTTGCCCCATTGAAACCCCTGAAGGTCCCAATATCGGACTGATCAATTCCCTTGCAGTTTATGCGCGCACCAACGAATACGGATTTCTGGAAACGCCCTACAGAAGGGTGGAAGACGGAAAAGTGACCAGTGACATTGAGTACTTGTCTGCGATTGAGGAAGGGGATTACATCATTGCCCAGGCCAACTCCGACCAGAATGATAAAGGCCGGTTGATTGACGAACTCGTGTCATGCCGGCACCAGGATGAGGCCATTATGTCCACGCCGGAAAGGGTTCAGTATATGGACGTATCTCCCAGGCAGATTGTATCGGTTGCCGCGGCGCTGATTCCCTTCCTGGAGCATGACGACGCCAACAGGGCTTTGATGGGCTCCAACATGCAACGCCAGGCGGTGCCGACGGTGCGCGCCGAGAAACCGCTGGTCGGCACCGGCATCGAACGGACGGTGGCGAAAGATTCCGGGGTTACGGTTACCTCGGGGCGCGGTGGTATCGTAGACTCCGTCGACGCCAGCCGCATCGTGGTGCGGGTGAATGATGAGGAGATAGTGCCCGGGGAGCCGGGTGTCGATATCTACAACCTGATCAAGTATACCCGTTCCAACCAGAATACCTGTATCAACCAGAAGCCCCTGGTCAAGCCCGGCGACGCGATTGCCGCGGGGGATGTACTGGCTGACGGCCCTGCGACGGACCTGGGAGAACTGGCCCTGGGGCAGAACCTGATGGTCGCCTTCATGCCGTGGAACGGTTATAACTTCGAGGATTCCATCCTGATTTCCGAGCGCCTGGTCAAGGATGAACGTTACACCAGCATTCATATAGAAGAACTCAATTGCGTCGCGCGCGATATCAAGCTCGGGCCCGAAGAGATTTCCGCGGATATTCCGAATGTCAGCGAGAGCGCACTGAGCAAGCTCGACGAATCCGGCATCGTATATATCGGCGCCGAGGTAAGTCCGGGAGATATCCTGGTCGGCAAGGTGACTCCGAAAGGCGAGACGCAACTTACGCCGGAGGAGAAACTGCTGCGGGCCATATTCGGCGAGAAGGCATCCGACGTCAAGGATACCTCCCTGCGGGTGCCTTCAGGCATGAACGGTACGGTCATAGACGTGCAGGTGTTTACCCGTGACGGTGTGGAAAAGGACGCCCGGGCCATGGAAATAGAAGAGGCGGAACTGAACCGGGTCAGGAAGGATTTGAACGACCAGTTGCGAATTATGGAAGATGGGGTTTATCAACGGCTGGAACGCAATCTCGTCGGGCAGAAGCCGCAAGGCGGACCGAGCGGTTACAAGCGCGGCAGCGCTATCACCAGTGAATTCCTGGCGGATACACCCCGTGAGAAATGGTTTGAAATCCGTTTTCGCGACGAGAAACTGAGCCGCATGCTGGAGCAGGCAGCGGAGCGGTTGCGCCAGCTCAAGGAGGAGTTTGACGACAAGTTCAAGGACAAGCGGGACAAGTTGACTTCCGGAGACGATCTCGCCCCCGGCGTATTGAAAATCGTCAAGGTGTATCTTGCGGTCAAGCGGCATATCCAGCCGGGTGACAAAATGGCGGGCCGGCACGGCAACAAAGGCGTTATTTCCACCATCATACCGGTTGAAGACATGCCTTACCTGGAGGACGGGACACCGGTGGATATCGTACTGAACCCCCTGGGTGTGCCTTCCCGCATGAACGTGGGCCAGGTATTGGAAACTCACCTGGGCTGGGCGGCCAAGGGCCTGGGCCGGCGCATCGGCGCCATGCTTGCGGCGCAGGAAAATACCAGGAAGTTGCGCGCGTTCCTGGAAAAGGTCTACAACAAAAGCGGCGGCAGGAAGGAAAAGCTGGGTGAACTCTCGGATGCCGAAATCCTGCAACTCGCGGAGAACCTCAAGGATGGCGTGCCCATCGCCACCCCGGTTTTTGACGGGGCCAGCGAGCAGGAAATCAAGGACATGCTGGAACTCGCCGGACTGAACCGCGACGGCCAGAGCATCCTGTATGACGGCAGGACCGGAGACCCGTTCGACCGGCCGATTACCGTGGGTTATATGTACATGTTGAAACTCAACCA
The DNA here is from genome assembly GCA_028819495.1 of Gammaproteobacteria bacterium. Classification (GTDB taxonomy): domain Bacteria; phylum Pseudomonadota; class Gammaproteobacteria; order Eutrophobiales; family Eutrophobiaceae; genus JAAXHV01. The sequence goes on from JAPPLI010000188.1 coordinate 8,965, forward strand.
CCTTGTCGACGACAAGATGCATGCCCGTTCCACCGGACCCTACAGCCTGGTCACCCAGCAACCCCTGGGCGGCAAGGCGCAATTCGGCGGTCAGCGCTTTGGTGAAATGGAGGTCTGGGCCCTGGAGGCGTACGGCGCGGCCTATACCTTGCAGGAAATGCTGACGGTCAAGTCCGATGACGTGAACGGCCGTACCAAGATGTACAAGAACATCGTCGACGGCAACCACCAGATAGAAGCCGGGATGCCCGAGTCCTTCAACGTTCTGTTGAAGGAGATCAAGTCCCTGGGCATAGACATAGAACTTGAGTGAGGTAGTGAACATTGAAAGATTTATTGAAGCTGCTGAAACAACAGAACCAGATTGAGGAATTCGATGCCATCGCCATCGGCCTGGCGTCGCCGGAAAAGATTCGTTCATGGTCGATGGGGGAAGTCAAAAAACCGGAGACCATCAATTACCGGACTTTCAAGCCGGAACGGGACGGATTGTTCTGCGCAAAAATTTTCGGCCCCATCAAGGACTACGAATGCCTGTGCGGGAAATACAAGCGCCTGAAACACCGCGGTGTGAAATGTGAGAAATGCGGCGTGGAAGTCACCCTGTCCAAGGAGCGGCGCGAGCGTATGGGCCATATAGAACTGGCCAGCCCGGTCGCGCATATCTGGTACCTGAAATCCCTGCCTTCCCGGATGGGTCTGCTGTTGGACATGACCCTGCGCGAAATAGAACGGGTATTGTACTTTGAAGCCTACGTGGTCATTGACCCGGGCATGACCCAGCTGGAACGCGGGCAGTTGCTGGCGGAAGACAGTTATCTCGAGGCCATTGAGCAGTATGGCGATGAGTTCGAAGCAAAAATGGGAGCGGAAGCAATCCGCGAACTGCTCGCCAATATAGACCTCGATACCGAAATCGCGCAACTGCGTGACGAAATACCGCAGACCAAGTCCGAAACCAAGCTGAAAAAGATATCAAAGCGGCTTAAACTGCTGGAAGCTTTCCAGCGATCCGGCAACCAGCCCAAGTGGATGGTCATGGAGGTGCTCCCGGTGTTGCCGCCCGATTTGCGGCCCCTGGTCCCGCTGGACGGCGGGCGTTTTGCCACCTCCGACCTGAACGACCTGTATCGCCGGGTAATCAACCGCAACAACCGCCTGAAACGCCTGCTGGACCTGAATGCGCCTGATATTATCGTGCGTAACGAGAAGCGCATGCTGCAGGAAGCGGTTGACGCCTTGCTGGATAACGGCCGCCGCGGCAGGGCCATCACCGGCACCAACAAACTGCCGTTGAAATCCCTGGCCGACATGATCAAGGGCAAACAGGGACGCTTCCGCCAGAACCTGCTGGGCAAGCGGGTCGACTATTCCGGGCGATCTGTCATTGTGGTGGGGCCTACCCTGAAGCTGCACCAGTGCGGCCTGCCCAAGAAAATGGCGCTGGAGTTGTTCAAACCTTTCATTTTCAGCAAGCTGGAAGGGAGAGGCCTGGCGACGACCATCAAGGCTGCAAAAAAACTGGTGGAGAGAGAGGGGCCTGAAGTCTGGGATATCCTTGAAGAGGTCATCCGCGAGCATCCTGTCATGCTGAACCGTGCGCCCACCCTGCATCGCCTCGGCATCCAGGCATTCGAGCCGGTATTGATTGAGGGCAAGGCAATCCAGTTGCACCCCCTGGTGTGTACCGCATTCAATGCGGATTTTGACGGCGACCAGATGGCAGTGCATGTGCCGCTTTCCATCGAGGCACAACTGGAATTGCGCACCCTGATGATGTCCACCAACAACATCCTGTCGCCTGCCAACGGCGAACCCATCATCGTGCCCACCCAGGACGTAGTGCTGGGGCTGTATTACATGACCCGCGAGTCCGCGGCGGCAAAAGGCGCCGGCAAGATCTTTGTCGATGTGAACGAAGTCCATCGCGCCTATGAATGCGGCGCGGTCGATTTGCATGCCAGGATCAGCGTACGTATCAAGCAGACGCCTGACGGCAGCAACGATGACAGCGATAGCGATGATCCGCCTCGTTACGAGCGGGTTGAAACCACGGTCGGCAGGGCATTGCTGTCACGCATCCTGCCCGAGGGAATGCCGTTCTCACTCGTCAACCAGGTCCTGAACAAACGCTCCATTTCCAGGCTGATCAATGTCTGTTACCGGCGTCTCGGCCTGAAAACGACCGTTATTTTCTCCGACCGCCTGATGTATACCGGGTTTCATTACTCTACCCGGGCCGGCGTCTCATTCGGCGTTGACGATATGGTGGTGCCGGGAGACAAGAGCGATATCATCGGTGAGACGGAAGACCAGGTGAAACAGTTCGAGCAGCAGTATACTTCGGGGCTGATCACCAATGGCGAGCGCTACAACAAGGTGGTGGATATCTGGTCCCACACCAGTGACCAGGTAGCCAAGGCGATGATGGACAAGCTTGGCGTAGACACGGTTCAGGACAAGGACGGCAGCGATGTGGATGAGCCTTCCTTCAATTCGATTTTCATGATGGCCGATTCCGGCGCCCGCGGTTCCGCGGCCCAGATCAGGCAGCTGGCCGGCATGCGCGGGCTGATGGCAAAACCGGACGGTTCCATCATCGAAACGCCTATCACCGCGAACTTCAGGGAAGGCCTCGACGTCCTGCAGTATTTCATATCTACCCATGGCGCGCGCAAGGGTCTCGCGGACACGGCCCTGAAAACCGCCAATTCCGGATACCTGACCCGGCGCTTGGTGGACGTTGCCCAGGACCTTGTCGTGGCTGAGGACGATTGCGGTACGGAGGCCGGCATAAATCTGACTTCGCTTATAGAGGGGGGAGACGTCGTCGAACCCCTGCGGGAAAGAGTCCTGGGCCGGGTCCTGGTCGGTGATATCGCCAAACCCGGTTCTCCCGAGGATATACTTATTCCCGACGGTTCCCTGCTGGATGAGGAACTGGTTGAAGTTATGGACGAAAACGGTATCGACGAGGTAGAGGTACGCTCGCCGATTACCTGCGAGACCCGTTTCGGGATCTGCGCGCGCTGTTACGGCAGGGACCTGGCGCGCGGCCACCTGGTCAACATCGGTGAGGCCGTCGGTGTAGTGGCGGCGCAATCAATCGGCGAACCCGGCACACAGTTGACGATGCGGACCTTCCATATAGGCGGCGCCGCTTCCAGGGCGGCTGCGATCAGCAGCATCGACGTGAAATACGGGGGCAGCGTGCGTCTGGATAACGTCAAGTTGCTGGAGCAGGAGAGCGGCAACAGGGTCGTCGTGTCGCGCTCCGGTGACGTGTCGCTGCTCGATGAAGTCGGCAGGGAGCGCGAACGTTACAAGCTTCCGTATGGTGCGGTGCTCACCGTACAGGACGGCGATGCGGTGCAACCCGGCGTGAAGATCGCCAGTTGGGATCCGCATACCCACCCGGTGATATCTGAAGTTACGGGTTCGGTCCAGTTCGCCGATATCGTCGAGAACAAGACCGTTTCACGTCACATTGACGAGATCACCGGCCTGACCAACATGATGATTATGGATCCCAAGGAACGTCCCGGTGAAGCAAGGGAAATGCGCCCGACCGTCATCCTGGTGGATGCGGACGGAGCCCAGTTGACCTTTCCCGACACGTCCATTCCCGCGCATTATCCGCTGCCGCCGAAGGCAATTATTACCGTGCGCGAAGGTGCTGAGGTCAGTGTCGGCGACGTTATTGCCAAGATGCCGCAGGAGTCGCTGAAGACCCGCGACATCACCGGCGGCCTGCCCAGGGTTGCCGATTTGTTCGAGGCAAGAAAACCCAAGGAACCCGGGATCCTGGCTGAGGAGACCGGCCTGGTAAGCTTCGGCAAGGATACGAAGGGCAAACAACGGCTGGTTATTACCGACAGGGAAGGAGAGAACCATGAGTTGCTGGTGCCGAAATGGCGTCATATCAACGTCTTTGAAGGGGAACACGTGGAAAAGGGCGAGGCTGTCGTAGACGGCCCTCCGACACCTCACGATATTCTCAGGTTGAAGGGCGTGCACGCGCTGGCGAGTTATATCGTGAATGAAATTCAGGAAGTCTACCGCCTGCAGGGCGTGAAGATAAACGACAAACATATCGAAATCATCGTCCGGCAGATGTTGCGCAAGGTAGAAGTCACGGACCCGGGGGACTCCGTTTTCCTCAAGGGTGAACAGACTGAAAAGGCCAGGGTCCTGGTGGAGAACGAGCAGTTGCGGGAAAATGACAAGCTCGAGGCGCAATGGGAACCGGTGCTGCTGGGCATTACCAAGGCGTCACTGTCTACGGAGTCATTTATCTCGGCAGCATCATTCCAGGAAACCACCCGGGTGCTGACTGAAGCCAGCGTCAACGGCAAACGGGATGACCTGCGCGGCCTGAAGGAAAACGTCATCGTCGGCCGCCTGGTGCCGGCAGGCACCGGACTTGCGTACCATTCCGAGCGGAAAAAGAAACGCGCTGAAGATGAACTGGAAGTACAGGAGGGCATCAAGGATCATGAACTCGGTGATGAGGATGGCGGCGATGGGAGTGAAGTGATCATCCTTCCTCCGACGCAGGAAGACACTATCGAAATCGCCAGGGTCGATCAGGCCTGACGGGCCGAACGGAATAAGGGGGACAGAGGTAAATCTGTCCCCCTTATTTATTGTCCCAGCAATTCCCGCTAACGCCCGGTGGGTGCCGGAATCCCGGTAAAAACGGGG
>JAPPLI010000015.1 GCA_028819495.1 Gammaproteobacteria bacterium
GTGTATGGTATATGCCCGGGCTCCTGAAACCGCCGTACACGTTCCACTGGAACAGTTCGTGCTCCATGCCGAAGTCCACCTGGAAGACCACTTCGTCGCCGGCGAATTCAAGGATGTGGCCGCCCGGGTAATAGATGTCGTCCGTCACGCGCCGGGTCTCGTCCATGATGTCCTCGCCCAGGCCGGGTATCAGGGGGGTGCAGAAGGCATGAATGACCAGGCGGTTGTCCGTTTCCGGTAAACGCCAGGCATCGCTCATGGCGTAGGAGAAACAGGAATCTTCGGTCTGGGTGTCGCCGCTGGTCCAGACCTGTTTCACGGTCATGTTTTCCTCGTCCACTTCGTATTCCACGCCGCGGCTGAAATTTTCCTCCAGGGGCGGATAGTCTTCAAAGGCCATGGCGCCGTTGTAGGCCCGGTTGTCGAACAGGATGATGGTGCCGGCGTGGGTCACCCGCGGGTTGTGCTGGTAGGCGGGCCACATGAGATCGCCCACCGGCGTCAGCAGTTTGTCCCTGAGGCGTTCCGGCCAGCCCCGGTGATGGCCGAGGATCCATTTGATCTCCTTCGTTTTTTTGTCGACCTTTACGATGGCGCTCTGGTTGCGCAGGGAAACGAGGATTGAATCATCACGCGCGTCATAACTCAGCCCATTAGCGTGAGTCCAGTCCCGGTACTGGTCGAAGCCCCGGGTCCACCAGTAACTCCAGAAGGTGTCGCGCCCGAGTCGCCAGGGGTCCAGGTAATCCATGGTATCCCAGGCCCAGACCTGTTCCCCTTCCGGCGTGAAGATGACGACGGAGTCCGCCATGATGATGGCGTCTTCCCTGGGAGCGTCCGAGTCCGACTCGCTGGAATACCAGTCTTTCATGGGATAGCCGTTCGCGGTAAACGCCAGGAAATTCCCGTCCGGCAGTTCGTGGGGCTGGTGGTGCAGGGTCTGCTGGTTGCGGATGGGTATGGCATCCGGGTTGTCGGGTGGGGGCAGGGGATTGTCTTCCGGGTAGTATTCCGCCACTGCATTGCCGAGCATGTCGATGATGAGCGATGAGCCGAACCGGTGCATCAGGATATTCCCGTTCATCAGCCGTTCGATCCCCGCCACGCGGGACGACGACTCGTACCACCAGACCACCTCGCCCCTGTTATCCAGGGCCACGATCAGGCCGAAATTGACGGACCACTGATATTGTTTTTCCGTCAGCCAGTGCCCGCGTCCCAGGGCGCGGCGGCGCGCGCTCAGGAAGGTAACGCCCGGTTCCATGCGTTCCGGTTCGGAGACGGAAACGGTGATCTGGGGAAATTTCAGTTGATCCGGGTGTCCCGGCGTCGTGTGCCTGAATGTCTCGGCATGAACCTTGCCGTCAGCGGAGCGCAATGTCAGTGTTATCTCGTGTTCGCGTTCGGCCCGCATCCCCAGCACCGGTATCGAGTACTTACCATCTTCAGCACTTTCCGCATCGAAGGATGCGTCCCAGGTATTTTGACCGTCCGTAATCCCAATATGGATGTCAAGCTCTTCGTTACTGGCGAATTCGATGACTGCGGCCAGCGGCACCCGGCCGGACGGATTCACGATAAATTCCGGCGGATTGGTGAAGTCGACGGACGCGGCCAGCGCCGGCAGCGGACTGAAGAGCAGGATAATGTAAGCCAGCTTGAGCCGAAAGACTGTAGTCAATTTACCGGGAGTCTTTCCAGATATCATGTCTTGAGCCTCTTGAGGTTTGCCTCCTGGATGGAATACTATCAGGCGATGTCGAGTAACTGCAGGGCTGCCCGTTCGCCTTCTTCGGCCGCCGTGGTCCATAGCTGGTGGCCGGTGAGTTCCGAGTGGCCGAAGCGCACCCGTCCGAAGCCACGGCGGATGACGTCGCTTGGGGCCTCGCGTCCTTGATTGCCGAAATAAAACCCCGGCCCGCTCACGCCGTAGGCATGGCCGTGGCGGTTGGCGATGATGCCGGCAATGTCCCGTTTGGCATCGAAACCGTGAGCGGAAAACATCTCGCTGAACTGCTCGCGTATGCGGGTCTCGATCTCCCGGTAACTCATGCCGAACATCTGCATGCGGGAGGCCACCGCCTGTTCCTTTAACGGCATGCCGTGCAGGGTAAACGGGATGAACAGGGTCAATACCGTGGGCTTGGCGGGGTCCAGCGGCATCGGCGCCTTGCCGTCGAACAGCATCTGCCGGCGCAGACTCATGAACCAGCCGAAGCCCTCGAACCAGCGCGCCGCGGAGATACCCAGGTTCTCCATGAACTTCCAGTTATGCACCGCCACGTTCAGCGTGAGGATAGGGGCATGGTGGAACTCGCCCATGGCCTCGAAGTGTTCATCGGGCAGGTCCCTGACGATATAGCGGTTGACCCACTGGCCGCTGCACACCGCCACGTGCCTGGCGTTGACCCGGTGCAGTTCGCCGTCCTTGTAGTAGGTCACGGACACATCATCGGCCATATCCGGCGCTCCGTTATGTTCAACCGCGGCAACGGTGCTGCTCAGGCGCATCTTCACGGGCGCGTTGCGCCGGTCCAGGGCCTCCCAGTTGACCCGGCTATAGACTGCCATGTTGGCCAGCGAGGTGTCGCCGCTGATGGCGTCCGGTATCAGGAACCTGACGAAGTACCTGAGCAGCGCGCCGTTGCCCCCGGGGAAGGTGGCGATATAGGAGAAATTGGTGGGGTCGCCCAGTCCCTGGTACCTGCGGTAGGCGTGCACGCCCGGCGCCACGAACTCGTAGGCCTGGTACGCCGATATCACGTCGCAGCCCAGGCCGGTGCCCATGGCGGCCAGCAACGGGTCCAGGTACGGGAACACCTCGTCCGAGAGTCCCATCACGTTCATGACGAATTCCTTGTAGGTCATGCTGTCCAGCCACTGCTTCCAGTCCGCGCGTCGCGGCGGCCGGCGGAACAGTTCCATGGCGTAATAATCGTTTTTCAGGTTATCGGAAATGGGCGCATTGCGCATGCCGTTGGACCAGGGGTCCTTGATCCAGCCATGCTCCCTGAAGTACCAGCCCAGGTCGGCGTCCTCCCAGCGGGCGTGCATGGCGCCCCAGACATCGACCGGGACCAGTATGTCCTTGTCAGTGCCTTCCAGCTCCTGGTGCTCGAAACTCTCCGGCAACCCCAGTTTCTGCCACATGCGGTGCACCGACAGGGGCAGGCGGGTTTTGTCCTTGCTGAAAACGGTGCCGGTGGAACCCTGGGGCCCCCACAGACGGTAACCATCCACCTCGAACTCATTCTCCTTGGCCTCGCCGCCAAAGATGGCGTGGTTGTCCAGCAGCAGGATGCGGGCATCGGGATTGCCTTCCAGGTAAGTAGCCGCTGCCGTAATACCGGCAAAACCGCATCCGACCACGACCAGGTCGAAGGTCTCGCCGGTGTCGCGTGCGCCGCCAAGCTGCCGATCGAATTCTCGGTTCCTGATGGCATGCGCGGCGTTGACCACTTCATGGGTATTGCCGTTTTTCCCCGCGTAATCGCCCACCCCGCCGGGTCCGGTCCAGTCTGCCGTGAGGCCGGTCAGGGGTACGGGCATCTGCTGGGGGATGCTGCGGTTTTTTAGCGCGGGGTTATTGCCCGCCCGGACTCCGGGCGCGTGCATGGCGAGCAGGCCGGCGCCGGCCCCCACCAGGGTGTTGCCGACAAAATCACGCCGGGTGATTTCCCGGTCCAGTCCCAGCAATGATTCTTCTCTCTGTGTCTTTTTATCGCTCATGTCAGTGTGAAGTCTCAGTTGTTCTGTGGTATATGCCTGGACTCCTGAAGCCGCCGTACACTTCCCACTGTACCAGTTCGTAAGGGTCCACAACATCGGCGCGGAACACAATCTCGTCGCCTGCATATTCCAGGATACGACCGCCGTAGGGCAGGTCGCTGGTGACCCGAACCGTCGGGTCCATGTCGTCCTCGGAAATGCCTTCCAGCAGCGGCAGGCAGAAGGCGTGAATGACCAGCCGGTTGTCGGTGACCGGCAGGCGCCAGGCATCGCTCATGGCATTCGTGTAGCAGGGTTCATCGCCCTGGCTGTCGCCGCTGGTCCACACCTGCCTTACCGTCATGGTTTCCTCGTCCACCTCGTACTCCACGCCGCGGCTGAAGTTCCTGTGTACCGGCAGGCGTTCCTGGAAAGCCATGGCGCCGCCGTGGGCGCGGTTGTCGAACAGAATCACGGTACCGTCATGGGTCATGCGCGGGTTGTGCTGGTAGCCCGGCCACAGCAAGTCGCCCACCGGAGTAAGTAACCTGTCCCGCAAGTTTTCCGGCCAGCCGTCATGGCGTCCCAGTATCCACTTGATGTTTTTCGTCTGCCGGTCGATCTTCAGGATCGCGCTCTGGTTGCGCAATGAGACCAGGATTGAGTCGTCGCTCTCGTCATAGCTCAGGCCGTTGGCATGGGTCCAGTCCATATACTGGTCGAAACCCCGCACCCACCAGTAGCTATTGAAGGTATCGTAACCGAGGCGGAACGGGTCCAGGTAATCGAACGTATTCCAGGACCAGACCTGCTCGCCTTCGGGGGTTATCTGCACCACGGTGTCGGCCATGACCATGGTGTCCCTGCGCGGGGCACCGGGGTCCGTGTCGCTGCTGTAATAGTCCTGCACCAGGTAACCGTTGGCGGAGAAGGCCAGGAAGTCGCCGTTGGGCATCTGGTGCGGCTGGTGATGCAGAGTCTGCTGGCCCTTGATGGGGATCGCATCCGGGTCCTCCGGAGGCGGGAACGGCCGGTCCCCTGCGTAGAACTGCCTGACGGTATTGCCCAGCAGGTCGATCTCGATGGTGGAGAAATCCGTCCTGTGCATGAGGATATTCCCGTTCAGCAGTCGGGCTATCCCGGCAGTGCGGTACTCGGAGTTATAGTACCAGATGATGTCGCCCCTGGCGTCGATTGCCGTGAGCATGCCCCAACCCTGGGTGAACCGGCGTTGTTTCGGCGTCAACCAGTGGGGCCGTCCCAGGGCGCGCCGGCGCACGCTCAGGAATGTGACGCCCGGCTCCATGAGTTCCGGGCGGGACACCTTGACGTCAATGGGGGGTATTATCAGGGGGTTATCGGGCAACGGCGGCGTCCGGTGGGTGAAGCGGTGCGTCTCAGTTGTCCCATCCGGCGCAGTCAGTTCCAGGATAATCTCGTGCTCGCGGTCCGGACGCATGCCGGCGACCGGGATCCGGTAGCTGCCGTCCCGTACCATGGTGTCATCAAAGCTGGCCGACCAGGTATTATCCCCGTCAGTGATGGTCAGGCGGCTACTGATGCCCGGCTGTGCGTCGAAACGGATGACCGCGGCAAGAGGCACACGCCCGGTCGGGTTGGCTTCCAGTCCGGGCAGCGCGGCAATGCCCGGCGGCCCGGTTACCGTTCCACCGGTGCCTGCCGCACCATTGTCCGGTTCAGAGCAGGATGAAGTTATGAGCAGAACCGCAAGGAAAAGCAGTAAATTGAATATTGGTGATTTCCTGAAGGCAGTCCGGCGCGTTAACGGCCCCGGATGAACGTGAAGAAGCGTGTCTTGTGCGTGATACATGTCGGATGCCTTGTTTCTATCTCTTTTGTACAACAAACATAAGCAAAATCTTATCAATAATTCGGAAATCAGTAAAATATTAGCCGAATTGTTGTACATTAATGTTGCAACAGGGTTTTTAATGTTGTAAGTTTACCAAGCAGGGAGAATACCAATCCAAATCTCATACTATGACTGCAAAACATCGAGAGGTACAGAATGAATAGTGACTTATTGCCCGTAAGGCTGAACAGGTTTTCAGGCGCGCTGCTTGCGCCACTGTTCGGACTGGTTCTTGCTGTGTCAAACCTTCCGGCTGCCTGGTCCCAGGTTCTGGAAGAGATCGTCGTTACCGCGACCAAGCGTACCGAGTCCCTGCAGGATATCGGTATCTCCGTGACTGCCTTCAGCGGCGATGACCTGGAACTCCAGCACCTGTCCGGCGCCCAGGAAATCCTGCTCAAGGTGCCGAACTTTGATATCGTCAATAACGGCGCCTACAGCTTCGGCAACTTCTTCATCCGCGGTGTCGGTTCAAAGGGCCTGGCTTCATCCAACAGCGTGGGGGTATATGTGGATGAGGTGGTGCTGGAATCACCGGCAGTCAACCTGGCTCAGGTCTATGATATGGAACGGGTCGAAGTCATGGCAGGACCGCAGAATACGCTTTACGGGCGCAATACCACGGGCGGCGCGGTGAACTACGTTACCAGGAAGCCTGAAATCGGCGGCGAGGCCAACGGATTCCTCAGCGCCGGTTACGGGCGCTGGGACAGCGTGGAACTGGACGGCGCGTTCGGCGCTCCCATCGGTGACAAGGCCGCCATACGCATTGCCGGCCAGTACCATACCCGGGATGATTTCCGGGATAACTCGGTCTACGGCACTGAAATCGGCGGTCTCGACAAGTACGGCATCCGCGGCCAGCTTGCCTTTCAGCTTACCGATGACCTGTACGTGCGCCTGAAGGGCCATTACGAAGAGATCAAATCCGACCTGGACATTATTATGTTTGTCGGCACCCAGGATCCGAATGATCCCAGCATGCCTTGCGCGACGCCGAACAAACCCGGCGCCTGTGCCGATAACGCGGGTTATGTGGGCAGTGGCGACCAGCTTGATACGCCTTACAGTATGGGACGGCCAAGAACAAACGTGGAAGCAAAAGGGTTCTCCGCGCACATCAGGTGGGAATTCGATAACTTCATCTTCACCTCCATTACCGGCTATGAAGAGAACGAGAGTTCTTACACCGAAGATTCCGATGCCACACCCGGCTATGGTTTCCATTTCTGGAAACCTGTCGAGCAGGAACAGGTAAGCCAGGAATTCAGGCTCAGTTCCAGGGGTGAGGGCAAGCTGCGCTGGCACCTGGGCGCGTATGGTTTCTGGGAGGAAACGGCTGAGTCGCCTGGCCCGGTTTTTGGCGACGGCATTCCCGGCAATTCCTTCCTGGTGAAAGCCCATGGGGTGCGCGACAACACTACGTATTCCGGCTATATAGACGTCGAATACGACGTTGCCGAACCGCTTACTTTCAAGGGCGGTTTCCGCTACGGTTCGGACAATGTCGAGGGCAGCGCCAGGGCCATTTTCGGTCCCGAGGCCAGACTTGGTATAGACCTGACTACCCCGCTCAACACCGGGGCCGCCCTGCCGGATTTTGAAGACCTGTGGAGCGCAGCCGTAGCCAATGGCCTGCGGACGGTCACCGTTGGCGGTCCCGATAATCCTGACGCCCGGATCAACGATACCACTTGGGAAGAATGGGGCGCCAAGGTCGGGTTTGATTACCGCATGAATGACGACATCCTTGCTTTCGCCCAGTGGAGCCGCGGTTACAAGGCCGGCAACTTCAATACCGCGCCCATGACAATCATGATCGGCCTGGCGGATACCCCGTTGCCGCCCGAGAAGGTGGACGCTTTTGAAATCGGGATTAAGTCGGAACTGGCCGGCGGCAAGGCGCGTTTCAACGTCGCCGGATTTTTCAATGACTTCCGCGGGCAGCAGCTCAGCCAGTTTATCAGTGGTTCATTCACCCGGGTTTCCGTGGATTCCGAGATCTGGGGGATGGAAGCCACCCTCGACTGGCTGCCCATGGAAAACACTTATATAAACCTCAGCGTCGGTTATCTTGATGCGGAGATAGTAAAAGGCTCCGTTGGTGCCGCCGACCCCGGGAACGTGTTGCCCGGCGCGCCTGATCTGAATATGAGATTTTCCGTACGCCAGGATTGGCCGATGGGCAACGGTATGTTCGGGGTCATGGTCGATGGCCGGTACATGGATGAGCGCTGGTTCGACGTGGCCAATACCTTTCCAGATGAGGAGTATTTTGTCCTGAACGTCAATGGCTACTACAGCTTCGGGCCGGACGACCGTTACCGTATATCCGTGTACGGGAAAAATGTTACGGATACCCTGTATGCCAGCAACGGGTTTGAGGGCCTGACCCCGGGAGGAAACGTTTACTATGTAGGCCAGCCTGCGACCTGGGGGGTGAGGGCGAGAATGGATTTCTAGCCGTCGGTTTATTTCTGTAAAAAAGGAACCGCCGCGCGGTTCCTTTTTTTTTGGCTTATGGTTTAGACTGGGGAGCAATATGGCCGGAAAACGGGTTAAAAAGTGTTCCAACAGGCAATCCGGAAGGCGGACAGGCACCGGGCCTGGGCCTGTTGCTCAAGATTTGAAATCTGTCCCCAATCAGGAAGCGGGGATAGAGAGGCTCCTGCTGCTCGCGCTGGCGGCGTGCTTCTTCCTGTCCGGTTTCGCCGCGTTGCTCTACCAGGCGGCCTGGCTGAAAAAACTGGGGGTGGTGTTCGGCACTTCGCACATTGCCGTGGCCACGGTGCTGGCGGCCTACATGGCAGGCCTGGCCCTGGGCGCAGCGCTGGCCGCCCGGTTTGCTCCTGCGGTACGGCGGCCGGTCCTGGTGTACGGCGTGCTGGAGGGCTTCATAGGTATTACGGCGTTACTGGTCCCCGTATTGCTGGGTGTTGCTCAACTGCTGTTTATAGCCCTGTTCGGCGGACAGCCGGAACCGGTGTCCGATACGGGGGCAGGGCAGACCGTGTACTACCTGGCGGGAACGTTCCTGATCCTGGCCCTGCCCACCGCGGCTATGGGCGCGACCCTGCCGCTGCTGGCGAAATACGCGGTCAGCGCCGACAGCCAGATCGGACCCAGGGTCGGGTTCCTGTACGGCATCAATACCCTGGGAGCGGTGTTCGGAGCCCTGGCGTCGGGGTTCATGTTGTTGCCTTACCTGGGCCTGTTCGGCACCCTGGTGGCCGGCGCCGGCGTCAACCTGGTGGTATTTTTCATCGCGGTCTACCTGGCGCGTCTCGTTGCTTCACAGTCTGCTCCAGCGGAACCGAGCGCAGATTCGGCAGAACCGGGGACAGATTTCAAATCTGTCCCCATTCGGCAGGAAGGCGTAGCGCCCCAGGTTCGCTACCACTGGATCATGCCGGTCATGCTGGTCTCCGGCATGGTCTCGTTCACCCTGGAGGTACTCTGGACCCGGCTGTTGAGTCACCTGTTCGGCGGGACCATCTACGCCTTCTCCATCATGCTGGCCTGCTTTCTCTCAGGCATTGCCCTGGGCGGTCTGGCCGCAGGCCGCCTGGCGCAGGAGCGGGGCAGGGCACAGGTGTTGTTCGTTGCCGCGCAGGTACTGACTGCGGTGTTTTCCTGGCTTTCCTATGCCATCATTTGTAACTGGCTGCCGGAGGGCAATTCACTGACCGGCAACGCGCTGTACGCCTTCCTGGTCATCGCTCCGGCCACGCTGTTCATCGGCGCCACCTTTCCGCTTGCGGTGCGTATCGGTGCGCGCCAGGCGGACCAGACTGCCGGCGTTGCCGGCCGTATTTATACCTGGAACACGGCCGGCGCCATCAGCGGCGCCCTGTTGACCGGGTTTATCATCCTGCCGGCCCTGGGCTTCGGCCACACCCTGCAACTGGCCATGCTGGTCAGCATCGCGCTGGCAGCCGGCGTTGCCGCAACCTCGCAACCGCAACGGAAATGGGCCGTGCCCGGCGCGGCCGCAATGGCAGTATTGACCTTGTTCGCGCTCCGCTTCGAGCGTCCTGACGAACTCATCTACGCGCAAATCCCGGACGACAAGGTGCAGGGCGAGGAATATTACTACGGCGTGGGCCGGTCCGCGACCATACTGATGGGCGACCTGGATGGCTTTTTCCACCTGTCCAGCAACGGGCTGTCGGAATCCGCCATCGCCAGGCGCGGCACCGCGCCGGTGAATAATTCGCAGAAGTGGCTGTCGGGCCTGACCACCCTGGCCCGGCCCGATGCCCGTTCCATGCTGGTCATCGGTTTCGGCGGCGGCGTGGCGCTGGAAGGCGTTCCGCCCCACGTTACCGACCTGGACGTGGTTGAACTGGAACCAAAGGTCATCAGCGCCAACCGCGCGGTGAGTGATGAGCGCGGCGATGACCCGCTTTTGGACCCGCGCCTGAACCTGGTAGTCAATGACGCCCGCAATGCCGTCATGCTGTCCGGTAAACGGTACGACATCATCGTGTCGCAACCCTCCCATCCCTGGACCGGGGGCGCTTCCCACCTGTATACCCGCGAGTTCCTGGCATTGGCAAAATCCCGCCTCAACGACAGCGGTGTATTTCTGCAATGGATCAATTCCCGCTTCGTGGATGAAGCATTGCTGAAAGTGCTGGCGGCGACGGTCGCGGAGCAGTTCAGTCACGTGGAACTGTACCAGCCGGAGCGGGACGTGCTGTTCTTCCTCGGTTCCGATATCCCCCTGGACATTTGGGACGGCGCAAGCAATGCGGCGCGTGCCCTGCAACAGCACCCGCGCCACTATAACCGTCTCGGCATGCGCGGGATTGAAGACGCGCTGGTCATGCTCACCCTGGACAATGACGGCGTGCGCCAATTCGCCGCCGGTGCGCCGGTGAACACGGACGAGCATAACCGGCTGGCCTTCTTCAGCCGTAATGCCGGCGACGGCCTGACCGCCGATGACATGCAGGAGATTTTCGACAGCATTGACCCGCTGACGAACCCGCAGAGCGAATTTCACAGGCAACTTGCCGGCGACACGGACCTGGCGTATATCGCCGAACGACTGCTCATGGGCGATTTCATCCGGCGCGCCTACGATATGGCGCAGGCCGTGGCGGCAGAGGACCGGAAAGCGGTGATCGAGGCGATGGGCCTAGACAACAGCGGTGATATGGAAGGGGCGCGGGAGCGGTACAAATACGCACTTACACTCAATCCTGATAACAATGCGGCAAAATACGGCCTGTTGATGCTCCACCTGGGCGATATCGCGCGCGGCCAGGTGCCGCGGGAGATCATTGCCCTGGCCAACAGCCTGCGCGGCCCGGAGCGGCGCGTATTCGAGGCCTGGACCTACGGCCTGCGCGGGCAGTTCGGGCGAATCGGTGAGTTGGATTACATCCTGGCGCAGGTGCCCCCCACTTCGCCAGTGTTCCCCATTGCGGTGAAACTGCGGGTGGACTGGCGCGTGGCGCAGGCGCGCGCGGACGGGGATACGCAGGCCGCGCGGGACGCGCTGGAAATGCTGGACGACCTGCTGGCGACTTACTGGAGTCCGGACCTCTATATCCTTCGTTCCGGTTGCGCCTACTATGCCGGTGACGGGCCCGCCTACGTCGAATCGGTCTGGAACGTGATCTACCAGTTGCGCCAGCGCCTGGAAAAAGTCGCACAGGGCGAAGACAGCCTCCCGCCTGAAGAAGCGGAACAACTGCGCAAGCGCCTGATACCGATGCTATCGAGGTTATCCGGGCCCTTGACCGAACCTGTGGCAGAGCGCGCGCAAGACGTTAAGATGGAATTGCAGGCATTGATTGAGCAGTTGCGGAGGATGTGATATGGGCAATATAGTCGGATTCCATCACGCCGCCATCGTCGTGCCGGACCTGGACCGGGCCGTGCAGTTTTATTGCGCGCTGGCCGGCTATGAAAAGATACGAGAGTCGCGCTGGAGCAGGGACTCCGCTTTCAACCGGATTATCGGCATGACCGGCAGCAGCGCCAGGTTCTGCATGCTCGAGGGGCCTTACGGTTTCCTGGAATTGTTCGAATATGAGCAGCCGCAATCAACGGCGGACCCGGCTTCACTGGACGCCAATGATTACGGTATCCGGCACCTGTGTTTCCAGGTGGAGGACGTGGCACAGGCGCTGGCCCGGGTTATTGAACTGGGAGGCGGTAAAATGAACGAACCCGTTACCAACGAACTGGGCATCACTTGCGTGTATTGCCGCGATCCCTTCGGCAACCTGCTGGAACTCATCAGGCCTGCCGGTGGATTCCCGTCCATAAAGAATATCCCGGGGTAACACACTCATCCGTCCGAATAGCCTCAATAACCGGTTAAAGTATCCGGATAAATGAAATTGATTTCCTGCGTATACCGTTCCCACAGAGTCAGCATTTCCTGCAGTTTTTCCGGGTTGGAGTGCGCCAGGTCGTTCATCTCCGCCGGGTCGTCTGCCAGGTTGTACAACTGCCATTGCCCGGGTTTCAGCACCGGCAGGCGCACGTCCCGGGACGGGATGCTCGGCACGTACATGATCTTCCAGTCACCCTGTCGAAGGGCCTGCTTGCCGAATAACTCCCAACCCATGAAATCGCCCGGTTCACGGATTGAGGCGCTCGCGCCGGTCAGTACAGGTACGACCGAGCGCCCCTCCATGGCTATCACCTCCCGGCCCTGGAACATCCCGGCGCCGGGGTGTTCGATCCCGGCGAACTCCAGCAGTGTGGGCATGATGTCCTTCACGGTGACGATCGAATCGTTCATTACCGCGGTCTGCATGGCGCGCGGGTAATGAAAAAATGCCGGCGCCCGCACGCCGCCCTGGCTGGTATAGCCCTTGAACATGCGCAACGGTGTGTTCCCCGCCCGCGCCCAGTTCGGTCCCAGCCAGACATAGGAATCGGCATTGCCTATGTTCTCGTAACTGTTGTCGCAGCACACCTCCGCCCATTCGGCCACTTCAACAAAAGAGTGTTGCATGGCATGGCCTTCAGGGCCGTTGTCGGACATGAAGAAGATGACGGTGTTATCGTATTCGCCGATTTCCTTGAGGTAATCGATCATCCTGCCGATATAAACGTCTACGTCGTCCACCATGGCCGCGTAGATATCCATTATTTTGGCCTGGTAGCGCTGCTCTTCAGGGCCGAGTTCATCCCAGGGCCGCTCGTCCAGCAACCGGGGATAAGGTTCTATGCCGGCATCGACCAGCCCCCGGTCCTTCAGGTTCTGCAGGCGCTGTTCGGCCAGGGCATCGTACCCGGCGTCATAGACGCCCTTGTATCTTGCTATGGACTCCTGCGGTGCCTGCAGCGGCCAGTGGGGTGAGGTGTAGGCCAGGTAGGCGAAAAACGGTTTACCATCATCCAGGTCTGCGCCGATGTATTCCTGCATGAGGTCGGTGTAGAACTTCGTGGAGTAAAAATCTTCCGGCAACGTATCCAGTTGTTCGCCGTTCACCCGGTACAGCGCTTTGCCGGGACCGACAATGGGCAGCATGTTGCCGAATGCGCCGGCGCCGCCCTGCAATGGAGCAAAGGACCTTTCAAAGCCCCGCGCCGCGGGGCTGGTCTCCCGCGTCAGTCCCAGGTGCCACTTGCCGGTCATGTAGGTGTTGTAACCGGCCTCCAGGAACAGTTCTGAGAGGGCTGCCACCCGGAAGTTCAGGTAACCTTCATATCCCGGATTGTCTTTCTGGTTCGGCGCCAGGTCTTCGAACATATTCCCGAGCCCCGAATTATGACTGTCCGCGCCGGAAAACAGCATCGCCCGGGTGGGCGAACAGTTCGGAGAGACATGGAAATTGGTGAGAAAAACCCCTTCCCGCGCCAGGGCGTCTATATTGGGTGTCCTGATCTCGCTCCCGAACAGGCCGAGGTCGTTGAACGCCAGGTCATCCACCAC